>JACREW010000255.1 GCA_016212685.1 Nitrospirota bacterium | reverse complement strand
GCTTACATGTTTAAGGCATCAGGCGCACGGGCGATTGTAGCTTTTGAGGAGTCGGACGGCATATCCGGCTACAACCATACGCTCGAAAAAGATGCGATCTTCGGCCTTCTTTTATCGATAGAGATGACGGCAGTAACAGGGAAAAATCTTAACGAATATCTCAAAGATATTATGGATGAATTCGGATATTACTATCCCGATCGTTCGGGAATAGCCGTTGACCCGTCCCTCGTCGGAGAGCCTCTTATAAGAAAGCTTTCGGTCATTAGGGAGAATTATAAGGTAGGGATGTCTGTCGATATAGGAGGCAGGACAAAAGTCGTAAAGGATATGATAACCGTTGACGGCACAAAGATAGTATTCGACGACGGCTCATGGCTTATGATACGGCCTTCGGGCACGGAACCGAAAGTCAGGTTTTACATAGAGGCGCGTACCGAGGACGGCAAGAAGGCAGTGTTCGAGACCGCTGAGAGGATAACAAAAGAGGCGCTGTCGGCATGAAAGGGAAAATATTTTTCGCAGTTGTTTGTATTTTTATGTTCCTGTGGGGATGCGCCAGGGAGAAATCCGTAATTGTCTTTTCATCGAACAGGGACGGAAACTTCGAAATCTACATGATGTCTCCTGACGGGACTAAGCAGACGAGACTTACCGTTAATGACTGGGATGACCGGTATCCGTTTATTTCCGGCAACGGAAATGTGGTGTATATATCCAAGGAATTCGGGAAGGATGAAATTTTTATAATGGACTTGGATAAGAAGGCGAAAAAGCGGCTGACTTTTTTGCAAGGGGAGAACCGCTATCCCTCCTTCAGCCCTGACGGCAGGCATATCCTTTTTATAAGCAACAGGCTGGGAGAGAATTTCCAGATATACCTTATGGATATAGACGGTAAAAACCAGCGTCGCCTTACAAACAATTCGTATGATAACCGCTCACCCTCTTTCTCTCCCGACGGCAAGCAAATAATTTTTGCCTCTAAAAGAGACGGAAATTACGAAATATATGTGATGGACAGCAGCGGGCAAAACGAGCGCAGACTGACCGTGACAGGGGCTAATAACTGGACGCCGAAGTTTTCAAGGAACGGCAAGAAAATAGTGTTCTCTTCCGATATGGACGGTGATAATGAAATTTTTCTAATGGACATAGCCTCGGGAAAGATTAAAAAACTTACCGGCGATGGGGGGGCATATTACCCGTATTGGTCTCCGGATGATAAGTACATTGCTTATACGTCATACAGAGAGGACAATCCGCAGATTTACCTTACAGATGCCGAAGGCATGACACAGAAGAGGCTGACGCATAATAAATCAGAAGACTGGACGCCGAGATGGGAGAGACTTAAATAATTTCACTTAACGGTTCAGGGGGTATATGAGGTTTTACTCGGTAACAACTAAATTATTCATGGTCGGCACCGCCTGCATTCTCTTTCTCGGAACATACCTTTATCTCGATCTTAAGTCTACCTATAATCTAAACAGCGAGTCTGCGCGGGCGCATCTTGCGGGAGAGCTGCGATGGAAAATATACGAGATACTCTGGGCTGTTATAGAGGGAACAAGGACGATGGACCCTCTCTTGAGGGAATCGCTCATAAAAGAGACCGAAAAATATATAAACAGGCTGGATAAGGTAACACGGGTCATCAGGGACGGCAGCGCCGAGCTTCAGATAGAGAGGCTCGAAAATAAAAGGGCGTTCGAAAAGTTTAAGGACTTCTTTGACAAGTGGAATATTATAAGGCCGATGATATTAAATGTCGTTACGCTGCCGCAGCAGCAGGCAAGAACGATTCTCGATAAGCATGATACGGTTATTCACGATTTTGTGCACGGCATAGATGATTTTGTGACAGTAATAGAGAACGACTATAAAAAGGAGCTGAGGAGACTGTATCACATCAAGCTTTATACCCTTGCTTTCTTTGCCTTGCTCGGTCTAATTATAATGTTTTTTACGCGGAAGATATTTCTACAGCCGCTCTTGAACATCACGGACGGGGTGAGAAAAATATCTGAGGGAAACCTCGATGTGCGTATCGATATTAAAAACAAGGATGAGATAGGGGAACTCGGCAGACATTTCAATCTCATGGCCTCGACTATTAAGGAATATACGGAACGGCTCGAACAAAAAGTAGCAGAGAGAACCGGAGAACTCGAAGAGGCCAGAGAGATTGCCGAGGCTGCAAGCAGGTCGAAGTCCGATTTCCTCGCAAACATGTCCCATGAGCTCAGGACCCCGCTTAACGCAATTATCGGTTTTTCGGAGGTAATGACGAAGGGGATGACAGGTGCGATAACCGATGACCAGAGGGAATATTTAAATGACATCCATGAGAGCGGAAGACACCTCCTGAATCTAATTAATGAAATCCTCGACCTTTCGAAGATCGAGGCGGGCAAGATAGAGCTGGAGATGAGCGAATTCGACCTCGATGCTTTTATCGAGGAGAGCATCCTTATGTTGAGGGAAAAGGCGTTGAAACACAATATGACGGTTACTTATAATGTTATAGATGTGGGGAATATTTTTGCCGATGCAATAAGACTAAAACAGGTGCTGATCAATCTTTTGAGCAATGCATTTAAATTTACCCCCGACGGCGGCGCCATATCCGTTCAGGGCAGGAGGGTGAATGGTTTTGTCGAGATAAGCGTTGAGGATACGGGGATTGGAATCAAAGAAGGGGATGTTTCAAGGCTCTTCAAACCCTTTGAACAACTGGACCCCTCGCTTACAAAAAGGCATGAAGGCACGGGG
>JACREW010000251.1 GCA_016212685.1 Nitrospirota bacterium | reverse complement strand
TGTTTTTGATGGTGTAGCCTTGTGCTTTGAGAATCCAAGAATCTCGTCGGTAATTTCAGCAGAATATGTCCTTTCTCCGCAACTTGTGCAGACCTCGGCAGGGACATGCTCTACAACAAAATAATTACCGTCCTCATCGTAAACAAAAGAAACCAGTTGCTTTTCAACCCTGCCTCCGCAGAAAACACACTTTTCCATAATTTACCTCCTAATCCTATAATCAATCCATTCATCCGCATCGGGTTCATACGCTGTAATAACTACGACATCAGGCGGAAGAGAAAGCTGAACATGCAAATCCCTGCCGCCTTTGGTCTTTCCATATACAAGGCAACTCGGCGAATACTTATCTTCAGGATATTCCTCAATAATCTCTCCATTTATTACGGCATCTTCAACTTCGGAACGCTCTATCGACCGTTTAATCATTCTTTTAATAGCGTGTTCGGAAAAACGATATTCAATTTTCAATACCTTATCTCTAATCCAATCGATCGGCATTTTTAATATTCTACCACAAATCAACTTGCCTTATTGATATACAAACAAAAAAGCTGAACAAGCAAACCGAGATTTGAATCTACAGTTTGTCAGAAGCATTCAATAGATGCCGGTACCGAATGAGTAAGGGGGGATTTTGTTCTATCTCTTAAGTTCTTCCTGCTCCATCGCCTCGGCAATCTCTCTTATAAGATTGAGCGCGTCCTGAGCGGCGTCTTCATCCACCTTCTGTATCGCAAACCCGGCGTGGACGAGCACATAATCTCCGATGCGCGTTTCTTCGGGCATAAGCAAAAGGCTTATCTCCTTTCTCGCGCCGTAAACATCGACGACGGCAAGGAGATTGTCTATTTCAACGATTCTTGACGGGACCGCAAGGCACATTCCACACCCCAACTTTGCAGAGTTTTAATGATAAGATTAATCATATCTTCCATTTTCCCATCTATCTCGGGTGTCATGTCAAGCCCCACGTCGAGAGACTTAGGCTGTATCCCGACAAGACATATCTCGGAAGGCGTTATATCCATAAAGGCCGCTGTAAACAGCACGTCCGAAAGTCCTATATGATGGACTGAAAGTTTTGAATTAAGAACGGAAGGGATGTCTTTATCTTTGATTATTCCGATATGGCCGGGTTCTTTGCCGAAATCGACCGCATCGACGATCATAACTCTGTCGCGGCCTTCAATGATAGGCAGGAGGTCGAGGCCGATGGTTCCGCCGTCTATTATATCCACATCCGGAGAAAAGACGTATCTTTCTTTTACGGCATTTGCCGCATGAACCCCGATACCTTCATCCTTCAAAAGAATATTGCCGAGACCTATAACGCACAAGGGGGACACAGTCCCCCCCGTGCAATCCTCTTGAGACATTAGTCTTATTTCTCCTCCAGAGTCTTATACCCGCTGAATATCGAATTCATGACATCGGCCTTTTCAACCTTGTCATAGAACCATGAGATATAAACATGGGCTATCGCAAACGCGATAAGGAACCACATTATCAGATGGTGATAAAGCCTGAGCGTCGGAGCGCTGAAGATCATCAACATCCAGCCCCCCATGACATTCCAGAGCAAACCGACATGGCTCTGGGAGTAGAGGGCAAAACCCGTAAGTATCTCCACCACAAACAATACGAACAATCCGAGATAAACGTACGTCGCGCAGGCGGTATGCCCCAATGTCGCCTTGGGAGGCTCTTTTTTGATAAAGAGATAGAACTTTGTTATATCCATCAGTTCTTTAAACCTTCCCGGCGCAAACGGATTGAACGCCTTCCAGCTTGCATACTGATTTCCGGCTAAAGACCAGTAGATCCTTATCAGAAAACTCACCGTAAAGAGATACGCCGCGACAAAGTGTATGAACCTCATCCAGCCCATTATATACTGATCCGTGGAAACAGCGTAGATAAACGGGTTTCCGATGTAATAGCCGGTAACGGACAATACCGCTATGCAGAGGACATTTATCCAGTGGGTCATCCGAACCGGGAACTCCCATATATAAACCCTCTTTAACATGGCCCCTCCTAAACTACTTTTATCTTTGTGATTTCTTTACCCGCTGCATCCACCACATGAACCGCACAAGCCATACAGGGATCGAATGAATGAACCGTCCTCAGTATTTCCACCGGCTTGTTTATATCCGCTACCGGAGTACCGATAAGCGCGGCCTCGTAAGGCCCTTTTTGGCCCTTCGCGTCCCTCGGCGAGCCGTTCCATGTGCTCGGCACTACGCACTGGTAGTTGGCTATCTTTTTATCTTTTATTAATATCCAGTGCCCCAATGCTCCGCGAGGAGCCTCATGAAAACCGAACCCCTTCGCCTCTTTCGGCCATGTTGAAGGCTCCCACTTGCTGCCGTTGTGAATGCGGAGGTCTCCCTTCTTCATGCCTGCGGCAAGTTGATCTAACCAGACGGGAAGCATCTCAGCGGTAACGAGGGTCTCTATTCCCCTTGCGGCAACACGGCCAAGTGTGGAGAATAATGCCTCGGGACCGACGCCGAGTTTCTTAAGAACGCTGTCTACGACTTCTTTAACGCGCTTATGTCCAGAACCGTAAGCGACAAGCATCCGGGCGAGCGGGCCAACTTCCATAGGCATCTCTTCATACCTCGGCGCCTTAAGCCAACTGTATTTTTTGTTAGTGTCGAGGAACTCGTAGGGCGGCTTAGGGCCGGAATATTTGTAGTTCGTCTCTCCGTCCCACGGGTGCTTTGCCTTTGCGTCTCCTTCCTTATATTCGTACCACGAATGCGTTACATATTCCATGATCTTTGTGTGGTCGACCGGATGGACTTTGCTTAAATCCTTATTCTTAATTATCCCGCGCGGCAGCCAGAGATTGGCGGTATTTGTCTCGTTGTCGTTAGGGAATTCGCCGCACGCCAGGAAATTGCCCACGCCGCCTCCGTAACCTGCCCACTCCTTATAGAACGAAGCAACCGCAAGCAGGTCGGGGATGTAGACCTTTTCTACGAACTCATGAGCCTTTTTCGACAGCCCTGAAATAAAGGCGATGCTTCCTGCGTTAAGGGCATTCTGGCTGTTGGGATCAACAGGTATGGACATGCCGCCCACAAGATACGTCTGGGCATGGGGGTTCTTTGCGCCCAGCAGCGCCTGAATCTTTATTACATCCCTCTGCCAGTCGAGGGCTTCAAGGTAATGGGCAACCGCCATCAGGTTCGCCTCAGGAGGCAGCTTATAAGCAGGATGCCCCCAATACGCGTTGGAGAACAGCCCTAACTGTCCGCTGTCCACAAGGGCCTTCACTTTGCTCTGGACGCCCTTGAAATACGATGCCGATGATTTAGGCCAGTCTGAGATGGACTGCGCGAGAGACGAGGTCTTTATTGGATCGGCCTTTAAGGCGCTTACTATATCCACCCAGTCGAGGGCGTGCAAATGATAAAAATGGATCACGTGATCCTGAACATACTGTATTCCGGTTATAAGGTTTCTGATTATCCTCGCGTTATCCGGGATTGTTATTCCTAAGGCATTTTCTACCGCTCTCACGGAGCTGGTGGCGTGAACCGTAGTTCAGACGCCTCATATTCGCTGGGTAAACGCCCACGCGTCGCGCGGATCCCTGCCTTGAAGAATTATCTCTATGCCCCTGAACATGGTGCTGGACGACCATGCATCCACCACCTTACCCCCCTCGACCTGCGCCTCAATCCTGAGATGACCTTCAATCCTCGTTATAGGGTCAATCGCTATTTTTGCCATTTTTACCCTCCTCTATTATTCGTTTCTTTCTGATGTTTCTTTTGATTTCCCCTTCGATGCGCTCGCAATCGCATGAGCCGCTACACCCGCTGCCGCTACCGCTGCAATGCCTATGCCGATCTTGTCGGCGGTCTTTTCAACGCCGAATCCGGGCACCTTCGGAAGTCTCTTATAAAACGGCGACATCAAATCCCAGTTATGGTCTGCGGCGCAGGCAATGCAGCCGTGACCTCCCTGAATAGGCCAGCTTGTGCCTTCGTTCCATTTTATCGAAGGACAGTTGAAATGCGCCTCCGGGCCTTTGCACCCCATTTCGTAAAGACACCATCCCTTCCTGTGTCCCTCATCGCCCCATTGCCTCACAAACTGTCCCGCGTCGAAGTGAGCCCTTCTTTCGCAGTTGTCGTGTATCCTCTTCCCGTGGGCGAAATAAGGACGGTTGCGGCTGTCAAGCGGAGGCAGAGTGCCGAAAGTCAGATAGTGAACAATTGTAGCGGTAACGTTTTCAACATTCGTCGGACATCCCGGAAGGTTTACAACAGTTATACCCGGAACGGCTTCTTTCACGCTGACGGCCCCGGTGGGATTAGGCTTTGCGGAAGGAAGGCCGCCCCAACTCGAACATGACCCCACAGCGAGGGTGACAAGGGCATTGCCGCATACTTCTGTTGCGATATCGAGGGCTGTCCTACCGCCTATAGTGCAATAAACTCCGCCGTCCTTCTTGGGAATGGCTCCTTCCACAATGGCAAAGTATTTGCCTTTATGGTTCTTTACGACATCCATAAGGGATTTTTCCGCCTGTTTGCCGGACGCCGCCATAATTGTTTCATGATATTCCAGCGAAATGATATCTAAGACAAGCTCTGCTATGGTGGGTTTGGTTGCCCTGAGCATGGATTCGGTATCTCCGGCGCAGTCCTGAAATTCGAGCCATACCACATACGGCTTTTGCTTCTTTTCGAGGGCTTCCGCAATCCGGACCGCGAAGCTCGACGGCAGCGCC
>JACREW010000250.1 GCA_016212685.1 Nitrospirota bacterium | reverse complement strand
GGAGACGGCAAAAACAATGCCTTTATAGACGCCGATAAAGTGAATCTCCCGCTGACGATAAGGGGGAGGTCGGATGGAGATTTCTTCTATCCCGCCGGATTCGGCAAGAGAAAAAAACTTCAGGACTATTTCGTGGATGAAAAAGTGCCGAGGGACGAGAGGGACGCAATACCGCTGCTTATATCCGGCAATGATATTGCATGGGTAATGGGATACAGGATGGATGAACGGTATAAGGTTGCTAAAGACACTAAAAGAGTTATAAAATTCGAGATAAAGCCGATGAAAATTTAGACGGAGGACGATATACATGAACATTGCACCTAAAAAAATCGATGGAGTGATGGAGAGTTGGAGTAATGGGGTCGTAAAAAAATTGATGCTGCTTATTGTTTGCAGCCTGATCTTATTGCCGGCGCAGGCCCCGGCCGCTTCCGCGGATAAGGACAACGATTCTACCGAGATACTCGCCAAATTCGGCGATGCGATGACAAAGGTTGCAGCGCGGGTAAAGCCGGCGGTTGTAAATATATCTACATCGAGGACAGTAAAGACGCAGCGCCATCCCTTTTTCGACGACCCGCTTTTCAGACGCTTTTTCGGGGATCCCGGCGCACAAAAGAGAAAGGTAACAAATCTCGGTTCCGGCGTTATTGCGGCAGTCGACGGCTATATACTTACAAATAATCATGTGATAGAAGGCGCTGAAGATATACTCGTGAAATTAGCGGACGGCAGGGAATATAAGGGAAGACCCGTAGGATTGGATTCAAGAACGGATGTCGCTATCATCAAAATAAATGAAACCAATTTGCCGACAATTCAGTGGGGAGAGTCCGAGAAGTTAAAAGTAGGAGAAGTAGTGCTGGCAATCGGCAATCCTTACGGCTTGAGCCAGACGATCACAATGGGCATTATAAGCGCGCTTGGAAGATCGGGCATCGGCATTACGGACTATGAAGACTTCATCCAAACCGATGCGGCAATAAATCCCGGCAATTCCGGCGGAGCGCTCGTAAACATCAAGGGCGAACTGATCGGCATAAACACCGCCATATTCAGCATAACAGGCGGTTATCAGGGCATCGGTTTCGCCATACCGTCGAATATGGTAAAGAATGTAATGGACAGCATAATCAATCAGGGCAAGGTCGTAAGGGGATGGCTCGGCGTCCAGATACAGCCGCTCACCCAGGAGCTTGCAAAACAGTTCAGTCTCAAGGACGATAAAGGCGTGCTGCTTGTGGATGTCGTGGAAGGAGGGCCTGCTGAAAAGGGCGGACTCAAGAGCGGCGACGTGATAATAGAATATGACGGCAAAAAAGTGGATAATCCCTTCCTGTTCAAAAACATGGTAGCTGCTACAAAGCCGGGCAAAATAGTGGAGATAAAAATTATACGTAACGGCAATCAGTTGACCGCAAAAGTCACCATCGGCGAATTGCCCATAGAGCCGCAGATGGTATCGAGCGCCGAATTCTCAAATGCATTGAGAGGGGTATCCGTTCTGGATATAACGGATGAGATACTGCAGAAGCTGGGCATAACAAAAAAGATCAAAGGCGTGGTTGTGAATAACATAGAGGAAACCAGCCCGTCACTCGGCGTCCTCATGAAGGGCGATATAATCATGGAGGCGAATAAAAAACCTACAGGCAGCGTAAATGAGTACAATGAGGTTGTCTCCAAGATAGAGAAAAATCAGGACATCCTTCTGCGTATTATAAGGGGCGGCTCTCCTCAATATATAACAATACCCGCACGATAACCTCGTTGCTCAGGAGAAGTCCCTTTCGTGTAAGCCTTAAGATATTGTTTTCCGATTCTACGAGGCCGTGGGATGCAAGCTCATCCGCGGCCTTTTTTATTAATCTATTCTTTTCATCAGGCATCATACTCATATCGATGCCTTCGGTTTTTCTCAGACCGAGAAATATAGTTTCCCTGAGCGCTTCATCTCCGGTTATTTCGGTTTCCTCGGTTACCGGTATTTCGCCTTTATTAACGATCTCGATATATTGCGATACATCCTTTACGTTGCATGCTCTTTTATCATTAAAAAAAGAATGCGCCCCTGACCCGACGCCGAGATATTCGCCTCTGTTCCAGTAATTGAGATTGTGAATACATTCATATCCAGGTTTCGCAAAATTCGATATTTCGTAGTGATTATAGCCGCGCTGTGTCAGCATATCGATAGCCCTGTAATACATCTCAGCAATGACTTCCTCATCCGGCATAATGAGCCGTCCCTTTGAAATATCTTCATGCAATGGCGTATTTTTTTCAGGAGTAAGCTCATAGGCGGATATATGTTCCGTATTCAGTTCGAGGGCTTTTTGCAGCGAATATTCCCAACTCTGAATTTGAGATTTGAGATTTGAGATTTGAGATTTAAAAAACGGTATTCCATATATCAAATCGATGGAAATATTTTTGAATCCGGCATCACGAGCGTCTTTAACCGCCTTAACCGCATCATCAGCATTATGGCTTCTGCCGAGTATTGAAAGCTCCCGGTCGATGAAAGACTGCACGCCTATGCTTATCCTATTTATGCCTGCCTTAAGTAATGCCTCGGCCTTTTTCAATGTGATAGTCTTCGGATTCGCCTCGATTGTTATCTCAGCCTCCGGCCTGACCGAATAATGATTCCCAACCGCATCTAAAATTTTTGAAATATCTTTTTCTGCAAGCATGGTCGGAGTTCCTCCGCCGATATATATTGTTTTCAACATGCCGTCTGTATTTTTGACCCCTGACCCCCTATAGGTCGTGACCCACGGGTCATAGACTTGACCCTTGACCCTTCTTAATTTTATCTCCTTACAGAGGGCGTTAATATAGTTTTCAATGACCCCTCCTATCTCCCCCTTGGCAAGAGGGGGCAACAGGGGGGTAATCGGTATGGAATAGAAATCGCAGTAAACGCATTTCTTAATGCAAAAAGGGATATGTATGTAAAGATAATTAATCATTTGTAATCCCGGCCCGATTCTATTATAATCAGATTATTCATAACCTTTCATCAGGGGGAGGTTTATTCCATGGAAAAAAGAGTCGTTTATTTTGAAAAACCCGGCAGGGAAAATACAAGAGCGTGTCTTCAGGTAGTAAAAGATATGCTTAAGGAAGGGAACTACAAACACCTCGTAATCGCATCTACCGAGGGAGACACCGGACTTTTATTTTCCGAGGCGCTAAAGGGTTTAGGAATAAATGTAGTAGTCATTACGCATTCCGCAGGGTTCAATGCCGCCAATACCCTTGAGATGACCTTTGAAACGAGAAAAAAGATCGAATCGTACGGCGCAACCGTATATACGGGCACTATGATCACGCACAATATAGAAACCGCGTTTGCTTCGAAATTCAACGGGCTTTACCCCACTCTTGTAGTCGCTCAGACATTAAGGAGATTCGGAGAGGGACCGAAGGTCTGCTGCGAAATTGTAATGATGGCCGCCGATGCCGGTCTTATACCGGAAGGAGAAGAGGTTATTGCGATAGCAGGCACGGCACGCGGCGCCGATTCGGCGCTTGTCATAAGATCCTCGGCTTCAAAGAGATTTCTCGAATTAAGGGTTCTCGAGATACTGGCAAAACCGAGGGGATAAGTCTTTCATGAGCGAAGAGTTCAATCTCACTCAGACCGATGCAAACAGTATACTCGGGGTAATACTCGATTACTCGTCGAGAATCTCATCCGAGACAAACCGCGAGGAAATCATACATTTGCTCACAGGCATGGGCAGGGATATCGTCAATGCCGACAGGTGTTCGTTCTGGCTCGTCGATACCGATAAAAACGAAATCTTCACCAAAATCGCGGACAGCGTGGAAGAAATACGGATCCCGTTATCGTCGGGCATTGTGGGCTACAGCATAACTAACGACACGCCTGTTATCTCGAACAATGCCTATTCCGATGAAAGGTTCCTAAAAGATATCGATGCCCGGACAGGCTACTCGACAAGGAACATCATCGCCATACCGATCAAAAACAGCGATAACGAGACAATCGGCTCCTTTGAGGCATTGAACAAAAAAGACGGCTCTGATTTCAACGAAAACGACCTCATGCTCCTTTCCATAACTATCTCCATTGCAGGGAAATTATTGGAGAGCTTCAATACCCATGACATACTTGAGACGATATTCAAATCCGCGACCAGAATCGCAAACGAAACTAATATCGACAAGCTACTGCTTCTCTTAGCCGACCTTGCGAGGGATATATTGAACGCCGACCGGTGCACGCTCTGGCTTGCGGACAGGGAAAGGCAGGAATTATGGACAAAGGTAGCGCACGGCCTGAGTTCCGTAAGAATGCCGCTGCAGTCCGGCTTTGCGGGATATGCCGTTACAAATAACACCCCTGTAATTTGCAACGACCCTTATAATGACAACAGGTTCAACCCGGATGTCGATAGAGAAACGGGCTATTCGACCAAGAGTATAATATCGATCCCCATAAAGACCATTCAGAATGACGTCCTCGGCGCCATTCAATGCATCAATAAAAAATCACAGATTCAGAAATTCAAAGAAAACGATCTCGATAAACTGATGCTCGTGGGAGGATATGCCGCGCAAACGCTTGAGGTAACCGGCCTTTACAAAGAAATAGAGGACACTCAGAAAGAGATCATCTTCACTCTCGGCACCGCGTGCGAATTCAGATCAAAAGAAACGAGCAATCACGTTAAACGGGTCGCTGAATATTCGATAATTCTGGCTCTCGAATACGGGCTGGATATGGAAGAAGCCGAACGGATAAAGCAGGCGTCGCCAATGCACGATATAGGCAAGATCGCCATTCCGGATGCCATTTTAAACAAGCCCGGCAAACTGACGCCTGAAGAATTCGAGATTATGAAGACGCACGCGCAGATCGGCTGTGACATGCTGGCCGTATCAAAAAGAAAAACGCTCAGTACAGCCGCCGTCATAGCCGGCGAGCACCACGAAAAATGGGATGGGACGGGTTATCCGAAAGGCAAGTCAGGCGAAGATATCCACATATACGGAAGAATATCTGCATTGGCCGATGTGTTCGACGCGCTGGGAAGCGAAAGATGCTACAAAAAGGCATGGGATACCGATAAGATTCTGGAACTCTTCAAAGAACAAAAGGGCAGGCATTTCGAGCCGAAGCTTATAGATATCTTTTTTGCGAACTTGGATATGTTTTTGTATATCAGGGAACAGTATAGAGATTAATTATTCGATATAGCCTTCTATCATCAAGTCCTGCCCTGCTCTTTTAACCTTCATGTCTTTTATCATCACGGCTTCTTCAAGTTTCCTGAAGATATTTCCTCCGACGGCTGGAATTGAATCCTTGCCGCCGATAATCTTCGGAGCGATAAAGAAAACCGCTTTATCGACTATACCGTCATAAAGGGCATAGGCATTAAGCGATGAGCCGCCCTCTATCATTACCGATGTGATTTCCATCTCGCCTAATTTTTTCATGAGCCATCTCAGATCAACGCGCTCGCCTTCATATTCGATTATCTTAATGCCTTTATCGGACAGCGCTTTTATTTTTTGTTCTATCGCCTTTTGCCTATTGCCTATTGCCTGTTTTTTTGTTACAACGATCGTTTCAGGAGGCAGATTAAATATTTTAAAGTCCAAAGGCGTCTCAAGATTAGGATCTATAATTATCCTTATAGGACTTTTTACCCTTTGCCTTTTACCTTTTGCCTTTTGCCCTACTCTTGCCGTAAGCTCTGGGTTATCGGCCTTCACAGTTCCGGTTGCGGTGAGGATCGCATCTACACTGTTTCGCATTTGATGAACGATTTTCCGCGCGGCTTCTCCGGTTATCCACTTTGACTGGCCTTCGGGAGTCGCAATCTTTCCATCGAGCGTCATGGCTGTCTTTAAAATAACAAAGGGAGTTTTTGTTGTGATGTATTTTATATACGCCTCGTTAAGTATTTTTGCCTTATCCTCAAGAATCCCATTAACAACGGTAACGCCGTGTTTTTTTAACTCTTCAATGCCCTTGCCTGAAACCTTTGGATTAGGGTCTTTCATGGCGATAAAGACTTTTTTTATTCCAGAGTTAATAATAGCGTTCGTGCAGGGCGGCGTTCTCTTGTCCTTATGGCAGCAGGGTTCAAGGGTTACATAAAGGGTTGCGCCTTTTGCCTTCTCTCCGGCGTTTAAAATTGCGAGCGCCTCGGCGTGCGGCTCTCCGGCTTTTTTATGATAATCTTCAACGATAACTTTGCCGTTTTTAACAACAACAGCGCCGACCATAGGATTCGGGCTTGTCATGCCCTTCGCCTTTGCGGCAAGAGTTAGCGCCCTCTTCATGAATGATATGTCTTTATCGGAAATCTGCATTGTGGAGATATAATAACAATATGCCGCTTTCATTGACAATGAGAGGGTGATGAAGATGATAAGTTTTCATTGACTATTACGCTTTTGATTTCTATAATCTATCATAATGTTGAAGAAACTTAAAAGAGAATGTTAGGTTTATAAATCAATAATATTGTGAGTAAGAAATTGGGAAGAAATGATCCATGCTGGTGTGGGTCTGGAATAAAATATAAAAAATGTCACCTGATGAGAGAGCACGAACCGAGACCTACCTTTGAGGAAGGTAAGAAACTTTTCAAGAAGGCATTTGACAAAAAATACTGTCTCCATCCTAATGCTAATAAAGGAGAATGCAGGGGAGACATCGTTAAAGCACATACTATCCAGAGAAATGGCGGGTTAACAAGGATAGAGAAAGGCAATCACGTTTATCGTTTCTTCCCGAATATATACAAAAGCACTAAGGAGGTAGTTTTTGAAACGAAATTAATAAGTATTGGTAAAGCGTCCACCTTTACTGGCTTTTGCAATTATCATGACACGAAGACCTTTGATGGTATAGAAAACTATCCATTCACTGGTGAACTTAATCAAATATTCTTATTAGCATATAGAGCTCTTGCAAGAGAAGTATTTATGAAAAAGAATCATCTTGAAACTACAGAATTGTTGGAGTCTTTCGATAAAGGCCTCAGTCCGGCAGCCCAAAGAGAGTTCCAAGTATTTTTGAAGTTCTATAGTTATGGAGTAGCTCTGGGAGTTAGAACAGTCGATATGCAAAAGACAGTTTATGATAAAGCACTGTTAAATGCTGATTACTCATCTTTGAAATACTTTGTGGTATTTATAGATAACTGTCCTGATTTTTTATGCAGTGGCGCAACTATTCTTGAGCAGGACTTTGACGGAAACAATTTCAACCAGTTAGGTCGATCAGATCTAAATCAAGACATGATAACCTTTTCTATAATCCCCACTGATGAAGGCAGTGCGATTGTATTTGCAACTTTAGATAGTGGGCAAGATGTGAGTCAGTTCTTTAATTCATTAAAATCACTATCGATAGATAGTATCCCTAATGCAATCACAAGATATACTTTCGACTTTCATGAAAATGTATTTATGTCACCTACATGGTGGGATAGTTTAAATGACGACAAAAAGAAAGGGCTTATTTCACGGGCGGCATCAGGCACAAGACCTGATAAAGTGAAAGCACCAAAGCGACTTATTGATGACGGCTTAGATTATATTAATTGGAACATAACAAAGATTATCTCTAATTAAGAGAAAAAAACCTAACAATACGCTGCACGTGAACGAGTGCCACAGGACGCTTTTACAGACGATCAGAGTCTTGAGGTTTCTAAATCGGGCTTATGCTCTTTAACGTGCTTCATGGAAGCACAGGGACACTTCCCCTATTTCTTGAACATGGAAGCACAGGGACACTTCCCCTATTTCTTGAATGACATTAATGCTCCGCTGGCGCTTCGCACCAACTGATAAGCATGTGCGTTGCGTTGGAAATATCAATAGAACAATAGCCTCTGATATTTATTTCTGGTAAAATAAGTCTAAATGGGTAAGCATGAAAAACTTTTACTTAAAATTCTGAGCGGCGATTCTGATGCAAACATTCATTTTGACGATTTATGTGATTTACTGAAAAACCTTGGTTTTGAAGTGCGGATTAGAAGCAGTCATCATGTATTTAGAAAAGAAGGGGTAATAGAAAAGATAAATTTACAACGAGACGGTAATAAGGCAAAACTATATCAGGTGAGACAGGTAAGAAATATTATTGTAAAATATAAACTCGGAGGGAAATATTAATGTACAAGTATGAGATTATAATTTACTGGAGTAATGAGGACAACGCCTTTATAGCAGAAGTTCCTGAGCTTCCCGGATGTATTGCTCACGGAGAAACCCCTGAAAAGGCATTAAAGAATGCGAACGAAGCGATTCAACTCTGGATTGATACGGCTAAGGAGTTCGGGGATCCTATACCTGAGCCAAAAGGCGAAAGGTTAATATTTGCATAAAATAATGTATCGATTACTCTGCAAGAATTTGACAGGACTCATTATAGGCATCTCGCTGATTTGCATATTCATGCCTGTCTCTGCTTTGTCTGGCGATGCGCAAACGGCCGATTCGCTCGTAGGTGTGTGGGCATGTCAGTCAATCTATGGAGGACCTTATACCGGACGGTCATGCCGGACATTGCCTTGGCTAAAGCTCAATGCCGACAAAAGCTATATTTGGGGAAGCGAACAAGGCGCATGGGAGTTCAAGGATAATATCTTGCGTCTCTCGGCGCGAAAAGGCATCGGACGTCTCAACAGTGATGGTCAGTTAATTATCGAATATCAATCCAACGGGATACAGTATCAGCAGACTCTCTACAAGCGGAATTAAATCCTAAAACCAGTATTCCTTCCATCCTCTTATCAACGAGTTTTTTATCTCGATGATGGCTGTCTGATTGCCTATAGCCTTTACTTTGCCTTTTCCTCGAACAATTCCTCTTCCTGTTTGTTCTTCATCTTCTTAACAAGCTCTTCGTAGGAATTGGTGCGGATAATTTTATTGAACTGTGTCCGGTAGTTATTTATAAGGCTTACGCCCTCGACCACAACATCGTATACTTCCCACTTACCGTCTTTCTTAAGAAGCTTGTACTCTATGGGTATCTCGACATTCCTCTTGGTGACGACCTTAGTATTAACCTCGGAATATT
>JACREW010000249.1 GCA_016212685.1 Nitrospirota bacterium | reverse complement strand
TTGACGCCTGCATAGCAGATAAGATCCTATCGTTGGAAGAAATGGCAGGCGAAATAATAAATTCGGTATAGAGAGGGAGTAGAGATGAAGGGCTTAATAGAGCGTTTGTTAGCAATCGGCCTGAAGAAAAAGGTATTGCTGGGCTATATTATGATGTCCTTAATAATTTTCATTATAGTGGGATTTATCGCAATAAATTTTTTCCATATCAAGGCCGAATACGACTCCATGAATCTTATGAGCGACGATATGCGGTTAATTGCACAACTCAGGGCTTCCATCGATGGAACGAGGGCAGCCTTTTTATTGATGGCGATTGCTAAAAATCCCGATGTGCGGAAGGGACAGGAAATCGTAATCAACGCTCACTTGGAAACTATTGACGAAGGCTTGAAAAAACTGAAAGGTGGACGATATAGAGAAAGGATAATCGAGGTTGAAAAGGCATGGATTCCCTTTAAAGGAACTCTTTTAAATGAAATAATACCCATTATTAAACAGGGAAATATCAATGAGATGATGGGCATTTTAGGAAAGGTTCAGGCGCCGAGGGCTAATATATTTTTAAGGATCACCGATGAGATGATAGAAGATTCGAGAAAGGAATTCGCCCGGAATGTAACAGCTATAAACGGTGAGATTAAGACCACTATCGCAACAGTAATAGCTATTATAGGGGCACTCTTTGCATCGGCTTTTCTCTTTTCTTTCTGGTTTATAAACAGATATGTTATCGGGGTGTTGCACGGAATAAGTTCATCGGCGGAGAAGGTTGCCGGCGGCGACCTTACCGTTAAGGTCGAGGCAAAGACCGGCGACGAATTCGGCAAACTTGCGGCCGATGTAGGCAAGATAATAAAGACGATGCAGACCGTTTTAGGCGACATAGCGAGCAGGACGGTGAACATACTCAAGGAAACGGCGCACCTGTCGCTTTTCGGCAGAGATGTCGCCCAGAGGGTTGATAAGGATCTTGAACGCACAACCACCGCAGCTACTGCAACGGAAGAGATGTCGTCTACCATAGGCGACATAGCGCGTAATATAAATGTCGCATCGCAGGCGGCAGAGCGCGCAAAAACGGCATCGTCTCAAGGCAAGGAGATGATCAATGAAACGGTATCTTCCATAGACGAAGTGAATACGCAGATAGAAAAGGCCTCCGGCAAGGTAAATGACCTGTCCGAGTTTTCAAAGAAGATAGACAAGATAGTGGATATGATAAAGGATATAGCGGATCAGACCAACCTTCTGGCGCTGAACGCCGCCATCGAGGCGGCAAGGGCCGGAGAGCAGGGAAGGGGGTTTGCCGTTGTTGCCGATGAGGTGAGAAAGCTTGCCCATAGGACCGCAAATGCCACGTCGGAGATAAATAATATTTTAAACTCGATTCATGCCGGGACGGTAGACGCAACCGGCATAATGGATATTGCCGTGGAGAAGGCCAAGGCAACGAGCGACATAGCGCGCCGACTGGAAGGATCATTCATGGAGATTTACGAAAACTTCGAGAAGGTTTCCGACATGGTGCATCAGGTGGTCACCGCCACGGAAGAGCAATCCGCCACTGCAAACGAAATATCGAGTAATTTAAACAGCATTGCCGGCGATGCAAAGGAGAGCTCCAATATCGTCAAGGATATGGCTTTGTCTTTCAATAGATTCGGCGTAAGCGCAAAAGAGTTTCTAAGCATTTTAAATAATTTCAATGATCCGAGGATGAGGCTCGGCGTTCTTAAGGCCGACTATGTGTTATGGCTTCATAGGGTCATAGAATTTATAGATCAAAAGGAGACATCTCTGTACTCGGCCGATGAACTGCATGCGGATAAATCGAGAATGGGCCTATGGTATTACGGGGAGGGCAGGGAATTGTTCTGCAGTCTCGACTCTTTTAAAGAGATGGAGAACCCTCACAAAAGATTGCATGAACTCGGATTTAAGGCTTACGAGTCGGCTAAGAGAGACGATAAGGGATCGATAAAACAGGATATAACGGAAATGCTGAGATTGGGTGACGAGATAATTTCCCTTCTGGCGAGACTCGAGTCCGAAATCTGATCATGGCGGATAAGATGAAAAAGATACTTGTGGTGGACGACGAGCTGGACGTGGCCGAATTGCTTAAAATCTTTATTAACAGCATGGGTTATGAGGCTGATGTCTTTTTGTCATGCGAAGAATCCATAGACGCAGTGATGAAAAATAAATATTGGATGGTATTCTGCGACTATATGATG
The DNA here is from genome assembly GCA_016212685.1 of Nitrospirota bacterium. Lineage (GTDB taxonomy): Bacteria > Nitrospirota > Thermodesulfovibrionia > Thermodesulfovibrionales > Dissulfurispiraceae > GWB2-47-37. Next base: position 1,482 of record JACREW010000249.1, on the reverse strand, counting down.
CCATGGGCTACCGGCGATAAAATATTTTACAAGATGAGAGAGATAGACAGCGAGCTTGTCAAACGGTTTGTGATGATTACCGGGGCGGTGCTGAACGAAAGGCTTGACGAGTTCGTCAAGAAGGAGTATGTTAAAGTTATAAAAAAGCCGTTTAGACTGGATGAAATCAAAAATATCATCGAGGAGTTTGAGAAGATCGAAGGACGGGAATGAAAGAAGAACTTTTAGAAAAAATCATTATGGAGACCATAGACGTCCCGAGCCTTCCGCCTGTGGCTATGAAGGTCTTACAGCTCATGAGCGACGACTATTCCTCGATAAACGAGTTGGAGAAGCTTATCGCAAATGATCAGGCATTTTCTACAAGGATATTGAGGGTTGCGAATTCGCCCTACTATGGAAGGGGCAGGAGCATAGATAACGTTTCTACCGCAATAATCCTTATAGGGTTCAACACAATGAAGAACCTTGTAGTGGCGGCTTCGCTGAAAGATATGCACAGAGCGTTCGGTCTTTTTGAACAGAAACTATGGGAACATAGTCTTGGCGTCTCGATAGCGGCTTCGCTGCTCGCCATGGAAACGAATATGGTTCCGAAAGATGAGGCGCTTGTCGCCGGACTGATGCACGATGTGGGCAAAACCGTGCTTAATAACAGCGTGCCGGAGACTTATTCGGTTATTATCGAAAAGGTTTATGAAGAGGGATCGGCTTTTATAGACGTAGAGAATGAAATGCTCGGTTTTAATCACTGCAACGTGGGCGGCCTCATCGCGAGGAAATGGAAGATGCCTAAAAACATCGAGACTGTCATAGAATATCATCATGCCGAGACATTTCCTGACTTTGAAGACAATAACAACGAAGCGCTTTGCGAGATTGTCAGGGCGGCCGACGCCCTGTGCCTGAGGCTCGGCATTGGTTTGACCAAACCCGTGAATGTTCCTATTGTCGGGCTTGAAGACATGGGCATTTCAGAGGATAGAATTGCGGAACTAAAGGAAAAAGTAATAAAAACATTTAACGAACAAAAATCAGAGATGCTTGCATAAAAGCCGGAAAACTCAAGAACTTGCCGTTTTCACCGATAAGCAAAGAAAGATGGCGGATGAAGAAGGCATAAGAGAACCCTACAAGGTATTAGGCATACGAGGCATAGGAACCGCCTATGTCTTTCCCAAAACCCGCGTTACCAAAAAGGCCAAGAAGCATATCAAGGAAGAAAAGGAATTCCCCGAAAAACGCAAAGAAGAAGGGTCGTCACATCTCATAAACATCGAGGCATAATTTTCCCGCCGCAGGAAAAAAATTCCTACCCTATCCAAGGCATGGAAGGCACGGCTTCTCTACGGGCCTGCGGCAAAGCCTTCAATAACACAAAGCGCAAATCCGCTTCAACGCCTTTATAACCATAAACGAAGGTATGAAAGGCACGGCTTCAAAGCCTTTACAAGTGCCGGTTTACGTTCAGAGCATAGATAT
>JACREW010000252.1 GCA_016212685.1 Nitrospirota bacterium | reverse complement strand
TGATAAAAGACCTATCGAAGGAAACTCAGTTCATCGTTATTACTCACAACAGGACAACAATGGAAGTTGCCGACTACCTCTACGGCATCACGATGGAAGAGCCCGGGGTATCGAAGGCAATATCGCTTCAATTCGCCGAAGTCGGCAATATCGGATAACTCGTCTATAAAATAAAGATTTACAATTAGCCGGCTTTACCTTATACTATAAGCAGCTTTTTAAAGTTAGGAATCCCCGCAGACTTTAGAAGAAGCTCCGGGGATTTTTTTATTCCATCAAAAAACAAGAACAGGAGACGAATTATGGGCAAAAAAATCTATGTAGGCAACCTCTCATTCAAGGCAACCCCTGATGACATCAAGGAACTCTTCTCAAAACACGGAGAAGTCGAAGCTGTAAACATAATAACAGACTCTCACACAGGCCGCACTAAAGGTTTCGGCTTTGTCGAGATGGCAACAGAGGATGACGCCAAGAAGGCGATAGAATCCCTTAACGGCTCGGTATTTATGGAAAGGACACTCTCTGTTGCCGAAGCAAAACCGCAACAGCCCAGAGAAAGACAAGGCTTTGAAAGAAAAAGAGGCGGAGGCGGTTTCGGCGGAGGCAGGGGTCCCGGGGGTCCCGGAAGAGGAAGGAGATAATTTATCTTGGATATAAAGGTTTACGGTAATGATATTGAAGGGGCGTTGAAGGCGCTTAAGCGCCAATTGCAAAAAGAAGGGCTTTTCAGAGAAATCAAAAAGAGGAGCTTCTATGAAAAGCCTTCTGAAAAAGAGAAACGGAAACAAAGAGACGCAAAAAAGAAAAGGATGAAGGCTCTAAGATTCAGGTAACCACACTGAAGAATTTCTATCCCTATCCTTATAATTCCACAATTCAGCGATAAGCATACGATTTTGCTCGTGCCATAAAGCAAATCCTGCTTATCACTGATCCGGAATTATTTTCAGCCCCATCTTAAAATTTACAGAACATTCGAACAATTAGTATAATCTCATATGAAAAATTCCCCGCTTCCCGGCATTCAGATCTCCACAGACAAGGAAGACCTTATATGCTACAGTTTCGACGCGTCCATTGCGGATGCGGCCATTCCCTATGCTGTTGCATGGCCTAAAAATACGGATGAAGTCGTAAAGATAATCAAATACGCCGGTGAAAACAATCTCGCTATAATCCCGAGGGGCGCGGGAACCGGCATGTCGGGCGCATCCGTTCCTTATGGGGATCGCTGTATTGTCCTCAGTTTAGAAAAGATGCGGAAGATGCTCGATGTGGACACAAAGAACATGACCGTAACCGTAGAGCCGGGTATAGTAAACGGCAGGCTCCAGAAGGAGTTGGAATATTTAGGCTACTTTTATCCCCCTGATCCCGCAAGCCTTAATGTCTGCACAATCGGCGGGAATATAGCGACTAATGCCGGCGGGCCGAGGGCTCTGAAATACGGCGTTACCAGAGATTATGTGATGGGAATGGAAGCTGTCCTTCCCGACGGCAGCGTTATAAACACAGGAGGCAGGACATACAAAAAAACCGTAGGCTATGACCTGAGAAACCTCCTGATAGGCTCCGAGGGAACCCTTGCCGTTGCGACAAGGATAAGGCTGAGAATGCTGCCGCTTCCTGAAGATATAATGACGCTTCTTGTCGTTTTCGGCAATCCGGAATCTTCCGGCATGGCGGTCTCAAAGATAATCTCATCGAAAATAATACCGAGAACAATGGAGTTCATGGACAGGCTTGCCATAGAGGCGATAGAAAATTACAAACCCACCGGGCTTCCGGAGGACGCGGAGGCATTGCTCCTTATCGAACTCGACGGCTATCCCGCAACAATAAAAAAAGAGGCGGAGAGGGTAGTGGATATATGTAAAACCCTCGGCGGAGAGGCTGTAGTCGCGGAAGACGACATGGCGAGAGAAAGATTATGGGAGGCGAGGAGGTCTATTTCTCCTGCGCTTTATCACATAAAGCCTACGAAGATTAACGAAGACATCGTTGTGCCGAGGGATAAAATCCCTTCGGTATTGTCTGATTTAAGAAGGCTTTCAGAGGAAAGCGGCATTATGATTATCAGCTTCGGACACGCCGGAGACGGAAATCTCCATGTAAACATAATGGTCGATAAAAATAACAAAGAGGAATACGCCAAAGGCATGGAGATCGTAAAAAAAATATTCGAGATTACCGTCAAATCGGGCGGCTCCATCTCAGGCGAGCACGGCATAGGCATGACAAAGGCCCCTTACATCGGAATGGAGATAAAAGAGCGGGAACTCGGATTGATGAAGGGGATAAAAGGCTTATTCGACCCCAAGGGCATAATGAATCCCGGAAAAATATTCGGATAATTTGAATATAAGCCGTTATAAACGTTAAACTATAAACATGGAACTGAAAAGGCTTGTAACTGCCGAAAACACAAACAATAAAATAGATTACATCATAGAATCGCTGTCGGCCTATCTGCAGGGTAAAGAGCACGCATTGCGGCTTTCCCTTACCGCCTTTTTCTCAAAAGGCCATCTCTTGATAGAAGACCTGCCCGGACTCGGAAAAACTACATTAGCCGTCGGCATTGCGAGGGCGCTCGGATTGAGCTTCGGCAGGATACAGTGCACGAGCGACTTATTGCCCACGGATATTACAGGGTTGTCCATTTACAACAAAAGCCTCGGAGAGTTCGAATTCCATCCCGGCCCTATTTTCAGCAATATCGTGCTCGTGGACGAGATAAACAGGGCTACGCCCAAAACGCAGAGCGCGCTGCTTGAGGCCATGGAAGAAGAACAGGTAACTGTGGAAGGCAAGACCTACAAACTGCCGCAGCCCTTTTTTGTGACAGCTACGCAGAACCCCGCCGAACACTTCGGCACCTTCCCTCTGCCCGAATCACAGCTCGACAGGTTCATAATGAAGATAAGCATAGGATACCCTTCGGGCGAATCCGAAAAAGAGATTTTGAAAAGCGGAAGCAAAAGGGAAGAATTATACGCGATGAAGCCGGTAATAACACCCGAAGAAGCCTCCCGGATTCAGGAAGAGGTCAAAGACAATATTTACGTATCGGATAAGGTGCTGGATTACGCCATGAAAATAATACAGGCCACAAGGAGCGGCAAATATCTGAATGCGGGGCTTTCGACGAGGGGAGCGCTGGCCCTGACCTACACCGCAAAGACAAACGCCTATTTCCACGGAAGGGACTTCGTTATACCCGAGGACATAAAAGAGCTGGCCGAATATACCATTACCCACCGTGTAATGTTCAAAGAAGAATACGAGAACCTTAATAAAAAGGAGATAATAAAGTCATTAATAGAAACAATACCTGTTCCTGTCTAAACGAGGTCATTTAAGTATCGTGGTTAAAAAGCAGTCCTTGCCCGTAATAAAGATAACAAATGCCGGGTGGCTATACATCGCTTTAACCCTCTTCTTAGGGTTTGCCGGGGTCAACACGTCAAACAACCTCATTTATCTCATAGTGTCCGCGTTGCTCGGTTTTATGGCCATCTCCGGCTTTTTCGGGAAAAGAAACCTCTCAAAAATCGATATCGATGCGGAAATTCCGCAGGAGATATTCGCAAACAAAGAATTTCCGCTGAAAATAAGCCTTAAAAACCTGAAGGGATTTCTTCCCATATTTCTTATGAGAGTGAAGATAATGCAGGACGGCCAGAGATACATTGAGACCTTGTTCCCGTTTGTAGATAAAAAAAGCTATTCGTCCGGATATATGGACATCTCTTTCAAAAACCGGGGCAGGCGCGGCATAAAAGATATCTACGTATGCTCGGTCTTTCCTTTCAATTTTTTTGTGAGGTGCAGAAGACTCAGCGCTTCTTTTGACTTTATCGTATTCCCGGAACCTAAAAAATCGGCGCTTTTAAACGTCATTGAAAGGCAGAGGCTTTCAAAAGGCGAGATACAGACGGACAAGACCGGATACGAATCCGAGATGCTCTCCATAAGGAAATACGTCTTGGGCGACCCTTTTAAATATATAAACTGGAAGGCCACGGCAAAGACAGGAGGCCTCAAAACAAAGGAGTTTTCATCACTCTCGTATCAGCCCATTGTGATAGATTTTGAAAAAATCGACATAAAGAATATCGAAGAAAAGATCTCGTGCATCGCGTATATGATCTTGCAGCTTTTAAAGAAAAATATACCGGCAGGGCTCAGGATAGACGGCAGGTTTTATCCTCCGGATATTTCGAATGCCCATAAGATTTCCATGCTTAAGGAACTTGCCTTATATGGAATTGAAAAGCATGAGACCGAATAACATCCGGTCCATAAAAATAGAGACCGCCGTAAAGATAACGGCTGCAATCATAGGGTTGATAGGATTCCTGTCTGTCGCAAGATACATAAGCGTCATTTACTCTTCCCTGTTCATGCTGCTGTTCCCGTTCTCCATATATCTCGAATACAAAAAAGGCGGTCATCCGCAGCGTTGGCTTTTGAACCTTGCGGCGCTGGCAGTAATAATATTCTCCTTTTTAAGGCTCGATTCCAAAGACCTTGTGACCCCGACAGTAGAAGGGCTTTTGATGCTCATCTGCGTTAAATTCCTCGAAGAAAAAAAATTCCGCGACTACATGCAGATATACGCCATATCCCTTTTTCTCCTTGCGGGTTCGGCGCTGCTTTCGATAGACATAGCGTTTTCGATATATTTCATGGGCCTCGTGTTCCTGCTGCCGGCGGCAATAGTCCTGCTCACTTACTATTCTCAAGAGCCGAACCTCGAACTCGCAAAGGGCACGGTCGTCAAAATAGTCTCAAAGTCCCTGCTCATACCTCTCATAGCCATGCCGCTGACGCTGTTTCTTTTCATAGCGCTGCCGAGAACAAGTCATCCCTTATTCGACTTTTTGAATAGGGGAGAAAAGGCAAAGACCGGCTTTACCGATAATGTGAAACTCGGCGGCATATCGGGCATCCAGGAAGACGCCACAGCAATATTCAGGGCTCACATGGACAAAGTTGACGACAGGCTCCTGTACTGGCGCGGCATTGTCCTCGACTACTTTGACGGTGCATCATGGACACAGTCCGGAGAAGGCTCTTCAGGGGAATATCAATTGGGCATAACAGGC
>JACREW010000247.1 GCA_016212685.1 Nitrospirota bacterium | reverse complement strand
ATCCAGTAGTCGCCTCTTTTTTTGCATCCAGTTATCATGCCAGATTTTTAGCCTCTTTTAAAACCCTCAAATCTTTGTCAGTTATGCCTTCCCTGCCATAAAAGCCGCTTGCTTTACCCACTCTCTTACACGATGAGCCAATATTTTATTAATATAAGGGGCAATTTGATATTGTTTCACAGGAATAGCACGAAGTTCTTCTATAAAATTTAAGCCTTGCTTCTCCGAAATTCTATTTCTCTTAACGGCAACAATTATACCGTTTGTAATCTCGCAGTACCAGAGTTCCGGCACTACAATTTCAATATCTCCAGCGATTGCTTTTTTGAGCAATAGCTTTGCTTCCTCAATAAACTCCTCGTCATCCAACCACCATTTAAGGGCAACAGAAGAGTCTGCGACAATTCTCAAAACTATTTCCTTCCTTCAACAATCAAATCTTTTACTTTTAGAGGTGAAATTTTGACAGGCTTTCTTTTCAGCAGCCTTTGAAGAATTGTCTTCCTTTGAAGCGTTTCATTGGGCTCCTTCAAGAATGTTACCAACACATCAACAGAACCCCTAATTTCAACTTTTTCTTTCAATTTAAGTCTATTGCCGTCATAAACGCCGACTACCGAGCGCAACATAAATCCTCCACTAAGACTGTCTTTGTTTCTATTTTATCACATTTATAGAATCGATTGTAAAAGATATTGAAGTTTATCGGCTCACTGCCATTTCCCACATCTCGACCTCAAGGGCATCGGAAATTTGTAGATCAAAGGGCAGAGAGACGCACAAGCGTGAGGTCTTAAATATCTTCAAAATGAGCATCATTGCTGAGAAGCGGTATCTTATGCTCAATGCACAGGGAGGCGATCCAAAGATCATTTTCAGGTATAGGCTTGCCTTTCTTTTTCAGGGACAAACGTATTTTTGCATATGTGTTAGCCGTCGTTTCTGTGATTGTCAAAAGCCGTGATTTTTGAATGAGCTTTTTGTGTCTGGCAAGATTCTGTTCAGCGTGTTTTGAATTCAATGCTCCGAATATGAGTTCGCCCGCAACAATAACAGGCAAATAAACTTAAGTCTGTTTGGCAAGAAACGCATCTATGGGTTTATTGCCGTTTAAAAACATTATGGCAACATCGGTATCAAGGGCTATCTTACCACTCACTCATGTCCACCTTTTCGAACTCATCCTCTATAACCTTCAGCATCTCGGCGGCGTCCTTGTAGGGCAGTGTGCCGCAGAGACCGGCGAGGGGATGTTTATGCTTTAAAGATGTTTCCAGCGTGATACGGACTTTTTGACGGCTCCTCAATCCTTTTATGGGGCTGAGGGGGCGCAGAAGCCCTTTTTCATAAACCGCTTCAATGGTCTTTGTCATAAGAACACCTCCAGCAACATTTTAACATAAAACGGTTGCATGGCGATTTGTTAACTGACTGCTGCCGGACGGTTTATCGGCTCACTGCGCGGATGATTTTGAAGGCAAGACGGATGGTGGACTCATCGGCAAACCACTCTTAACCCCTCCTGCTTAGTTCATGCACGGCTTCGACCATTGCGATTGCATTTTCAACAGGCGTTTCAGGAAGTATGCCGTGGCCTAAGTTGAAGATATGCCCTTTTGCACCCTTTGCGCCTTGAAGAATTTGGGATACGCCTTCCCTTATCAAATCCTTTGTGCCGAATAAGACGCACGGATCGAGATTGCCCTGAACAACGACATCACTGCCGAGCGAGTTGACGGCGTCGGAAATATCGATCCTCCAGTCAATGCCGAGTACGTCTGCGCCTGACTGTTTGACCTTCTTAAGCATTGCGCTTCCGTTAAATGCAAAATAAATAACGGGCGCCTTGCCCTTGAATGTGGAGACTATCCTTTGAACATAAGGCAGGGCATACCTTTCAAAATCGTATGGAGAAAGGATGCCGGCCCATGAATCAAAGATTTGCACTGCGTGGACACCGGCATCTATCTGCGCCTGAAGATAATTTATGACCGTATCGGTAATCTTGCCCATGAGTTTTGCGTAAAGGTCGGGCGTCTGAAACATCATCTTTTTGGTATTAATAAAATTCTTTGAGCTGCCGCCCTCTATCATATAAGTGGCGAGTGTGAAGGGAGCGCCCGAAAAACCGATTAACGGCACATTCAGCTTTTTAACCAGAATTTTTATCGCTTCCATGACAAATGGAACTTCTTCCTCGGATTTTATCTTTCTTAACTTTGAAACGGCTATATCGTTTCTTATCGGATCGTATAAAATCGGCCCCTTTGATTCCGAAAATTCGAGCTTCATGCCCATCGGCTCTATCGGGACAAGAATATCCGAAAAAAGTATCGCGACATCGACCTTGAGAATATCGACAGGCTGGATTGTCACCTCTGCCGCAAGCTCCGGGGTCTTGCAAAGAGTAAGAAAATCTACTTTTGACCGCACCTTTTGATATTCGGGAAGGTATCTTCCGGCCTGCCTCATAAGCCACACAGGTATGTAGTCGGTCTTTTCGCCTCTACATGCCTTGAGAAACGTATCGTTCATCGAACCTCCAACTCGGTTTTTCTCTTTATTCTCATCGGCACATAACCGCAAAACGGCTCTTCTTCAAGGTAGTCTCCTTCCATCGCATAGGCTCGCGCCCTGCAGCCGCCGCATACGTTGACGAATTCGCACGAGCCGCATCTGCCCTTATATTTTTTGAAATCCCTCATATCCCTGAACAATTCCGAGTTCTCCCATATATCCTTAAATGACTGCTTCCTGATATTTCCTGCCGATTTAGGGAAATAGCTGCACGGAAGCACATCGCCGTCAACATTGATAAGGCAAATAAGCTGTCCGGCAAGACATCCCTTTGAGCCGCCTGTGGAAAACTTCAGGGTGCGGCGCTCGAATTTCTCGCCCTCTTCTTTGGATTTCTGGAGCACTATCCTGTAGTAATGCGGCGCGCAGGTCGGGCGCACAAGCATATCGTGCTCATCCTTTTCCATACGATAATGCCAGTCCAATATCTCCTCATAATCTTCTTTTGAAATGAGTTCATTCATTATTTCTTCGCCCCTGCCAGTCGGGACGATCATGAACATATACCATGCGGTTGCTCCGAGATCCTTTGCAAGCTTATAAACTTTTGGTATCTCTTCCTGATTGCGTTTTGTGAATGACGAGTTTATTATGAATTCGATACCGTGCCGCTTAAAAAGCCTCGCAGCATTGAGTATGCCCTTAAACGCGCCTTTTTCATTACGAAAATTATCATGCACCTCTTCGGTGGAGCCGTCAAGGCTCAAAGAAACAATCCTGATGCCGGATGCCTTTATTTTTTCGCATATATCATCCGTAACGAGAGAGCCGTTCGTGGCAAGGCACATGCGAAGGCCTTTTTCAGCGCCGTATTTTGCAATATCAAAGACATCCCCGCGCATGAGCGGCTCGCCGCCCGAAAGCACGATTACAGGCTTCGCGTAACTCGAAATGTCGTCAAGTATCCTGAACGCCTCTTTTAGCGGCAAATCCGGATGCCCCTTTGCCTCCATCTCCGACGATGAACGGCAGTGAACGCATTTAAGATTACATCTGCGTGTTATTTCCCACGCTATCCATTTCGGCGTAAATTCCATAGATAAATATTATACCTTAATTATTGTAAGGACGGCAAAACATACATCATATTTAAAGCCCTTCTAACGGGATGTGAGGCGTGCTGAAAAAGCCTTTACTCATATGGAATGTCATAACAACATTCTCTTTCTTGTGAGCTACAACTTTGCTTTCTTATTCAATGATACAAAGATAATCTTCGGATTTGTAATTACACTTAGTAAAGGCTTTTGAAGTATGCCTCACATCCTGATGACTATGGATTATTGTGATTTCCATATTCGCTGCTCGATTGCGTTCAAAATCGGCTGGAGGGTATCTGATTTGATTGCGGATACTCCAACCGCGCCATAGCGCGATACTATATTTGCAACTTCTTCAGACGGCGCCTTATCTATCTTATTAAAAACGATAAGCCTCGGTTTATCCTTAATTTTCAAATCATTTAGTATATTCTCAACCGATGCGATTTGCTGCTCGAATCTCGAATTCGATATATCCACAAGATGAAGCAACAAATCGGCGTCTTCGAGCTCTTCGAGGGTTGCTTTAAACGCAGCCATCAAATCCTTCGGCAGGTCTCTTATAAAACCGACGGTATCGGTAATAATAACCTCGCGCTCTTTCGGAAATCGCAGTCTCCTGCTTGCCGTGTCGAGGGTGGCGAACATCTTGTCCTCGACAAAGGTCGCGCTCTTTGTAAGTGTATTCAAAAGGGTCGATTTCCCGGCATTTGTATACCCGATTATGGAAACTATAGGAATTCCCTTGCCGACCCTTCTATGCTTCCTCTGTTTCCGCGCCTCGCTCAGCGTATAAAGCTCTTTTTCGAGGCGGGTTATTCTTTCGCGTATGCGCCTCCTGTCTATCTCGAGCTTCATTTCGCCGGGCCCCCTTCCTCCAATGCCTCCAGTCAGCCTCGACATGGCAGTCCCTTTGCCTGTAAGCCTCGGAAGCATGTATTTCAACTGGGCAAGCTCTACCTGAACCTTACCGTCCCGGCTGTGCGCCCTTCGGGCGAAAATGTCGAGTATCAATTGTGAGCGGTCGATAACCTTCAGTTCCGTAGTTTCTCCAATCGCCCGTATCTGCGAAGGATTGAGGTCTTGATCGAATATAAGCAATGTCGCTCCTTTATCCATCGCATTGATAATCAATTCCTTGAGCTTACCCTCACCCATAAGATATTTCGGGTTTATATCCTTTACTCGTTGAATAACGGCATCGAGCATGACTACATCGCTCGATACGGCAAGCTCTTTGAGCTCTTCCATCGAATCTTCGAGTTCGTATTTCGACTTTACGGATGCGCTTACTAAAATAGCCCTTTCCCTTTTGTCCTTCCGGTCGATAACCCTCTGCCTGTCCATCTCGCCTTCAAGGGAACCTATAAAACTCCTGAAATCGAGATCGAACCGGTAAAAATCAGACGTGATGGTTTCATGTTTCTTAGCCGAACCGTAAGGCATCAGATGTGCCGCGTAGATGTTATAAGGAAGCCCTTCACGCACGCTTACGGCAGCTATCATGTCGAATCTTAAGAGCGAGAGGTCTGTAAGGTCTTCTCTATTGAGGGGTTCGTCCGTAAGATGGGTATGGATAAACCGCAAGCCGCGCAACGCGCTTCTGCCTAAAGGGAAATCGTCGAGGCCGGGAATAAAAACGCTCCTTGCATCGCCGACGATAACATGAGTTATAACGCCGCTTCTGTTTGCAAGAATGCCTATCTGCTTGCCGATTTCAGAAGAAAGTTCCGTCAGGTATCTCGCAAGCTCAACTGTTATAAGCTTATCTGCCGGGATTTTCCTGCGATATATCTTTTCGAGGGAATAAAGGACGCTCTTTTTTAAACCCGATATATTTCCGTAAATGGTTGCGATCTTTTTTCAAGCCTCCACTGTTATTTTATCAAAGCTTGACAATAAAAACCAAACTGATAAAATTTTTCGGTAGGTCTAAGCTTCATTTATCCAGCGTCTCCCTTATCTTTCTCAGGAGTTCTTTCGGAGAAATAGGTTTTGGTATAAAGTTTATCTCTCTTTCAGAAACTCCCCTTTTATTAATAATATCTGCAGTGTAACCGCTCATAAAAACAGCGCGGATGTCGGAACTTATATTTTTTATCTCTTCATAAGCATCCCTACCGTTCTTTTTAGGCATTATTACATCGAATAAAAGAAGCTTTATTTTATCCTTATTCTCCATAAATTTTATGGCTCATCGTGTAAGAGAGTGGGTAAAGCAAGCGGCTTTTATGGCAGGGAAGGCATAACTGACAAAGATTTGAGGGTTTTAAAAGAGGCTAAAAATCTGGCATGATAACTGGATGCAAAAAAAGAGGCGACTACT
>JACREW010000248.1 GCA_016212685.1 Nitrospirota bacterium | reverse complement strand
CGCAGATGCTGATGAGGATGTACCTGCGATGGACTGAAAATAAAGGCTATAAGACAGCGATAGTCGATATGCAGATGGGAGACGAAGCGGGGATAAAAGGGGCGACTTTTACCGTGGAAGGCCCGTACGCTTACGGTTATTTAAAGGCTGAGGCGGGCATTCACAGGCTTGTAAGGATTTCTCCCTTCGATGCGAATAAAAGAAGGCACACCTCTTTTTCAGCGGTCCTCGTGTATCCTGAAATAGAAGATAATATAAAAATCGACGTAAGGGACGAGGATTTAAAGATGGATACATTCAGGGCCTCGGGCGCGGGAGGCCAGCATGTCAATAAGGTTTCTTCGGCGGTCAGGATAACCCACATTCCTACAGGCATCATCGTCTCCTGCCAGAGCGAGCGCTCACAGCACAGAAACAGAGAAGTAGCCTTGAGGATATTGAAATCGAGACTTTACGACGTATCATTAAAGGCTCGGGAACAGAAGCTCGATGCTATTATAGGCGATAAAAAAGAAATATCATGGGGTAATCAGATCCGCTCTTATGTGCTTCAGCCTTATAGGATTGTTAAAGATCACAGAATAAACATCGAGGTAGGCAATGTCGACGCGGTGCTTAACGGCGATATAGATATTTTTATTCATGAATTTCTTAAGGCTTTTAAACAGGAAAAGAAATAACTACTATTATTTATTTTATAAATATAAAATAGTAGAAGTTAGTAGGCGCTGTTTATTTGTTAAGAACCAGGGTAACAGGTTGTTTTACAGAAGAATAGCATAGTAATATTTTTGTGGGAGTTTTATACTTACAATCGGCTGTTTGTTAAGAAAAGTACATAATGGTTTTAATTAACGGATTATTGCCCTTGATTTAACATATAGGCTATAATGAGCAGGTAAAAATAGTTGAAATTACTAACAAATGTTAATAAATTGTTGATAATAAGATAGATAAATTGTTATTCGGAGAAGAAGATTAAGGATGGCAGCGGGTTTGAGCGCAGAAGACATATGGAAAAAGAGTCTCTCTAAAATCGCCGAGAAGGTTGGAGAAAGCACCTTCGACCTGTGGTTTAAGCCCATAAAACTGATACAGCTCAAGGACAGGGCGGTGACTTTGGAGATTCCGAATAGATTTTTCAGGGACTGGATAGAGGACTATTACCCGGCGATTATCTCTGATGTGATGGAGGGGTTGCTCGGCTATGCAGTGTTTGTAAAGTATAAAATCTCCGAAAAGGAGGATGCCGCGCTCAGAAAGCAGGAGTCTAAATTAGAAACGAGGAGGACACGGCTTGCGAGCAGGGGTATTTACCTTAACCCGAAATACACCTTTGGCACATTCGTTGTCGGCCCTTCCAACCAATTTGTCCACGCAGCAGCTGTCAGAGTAGGAGAGAACCCAGGTTTCGCCTACAATCCGCTGTTTATATACGGAGGGGTCGGTCTCGGCAAGACGCATATCATAAATGCCGTAGGCAATGCCATAGTGGATAAGCATCCCGGCACGATAGTCCATTATGTCTCGGCAGAACAGTTTACAAATGAAGTTATCGCGTCGATCAGGCATGAGAAGATGGGCGAGTTCAAGGAAAAATACAGGAACGTGGATGTCCTGCTCGTAGACGACATACAATTCATAGCAGGAAAGACGACCACGCAGGAAGAGTTTTTTCACACATTCAACTCTCTTTATGAGAAACAGCGGCAGATAGTGATTTCGAGCGACAGGTCGCCTATGGAGATCGCCGATATTACCGACAGGTTGAGGTCAAGGTTCAGCATGGGGCTCATTGCCGACATTCAGCCGCCCGAGGTAGAGACGAAGATTGCTATTATACATAAAAAAGCCGGCATTGAAAAGATGGAAATAAGCGACGATGTCGCTTATTTCATAGCCACAAAGGTGAAATCGAACATAAGAGAGCTCGAAGGCTGCCTTATAAAACTCGGGGCGCACGCATCCCTCACCGGAATGCCCATAGACATAAACCTGGCGCGGAACGTGCTTAAGGAGTTGATATCGGAAGAGGAAAAGCCGGTCACAGTAGATATGATTCAGAAGGCGGTCGGCGAATATTTCGGGATGAAGGCGCAAGAACTGAAGACAAAAAAACGGACAAAAGAGGTGGCGAACGCCCGTCAGATAGCCATGTATATTACAAAGCAGCTTACACAGCTTTCGTTGAGCGAGATCGGCAGAAGTTTCGGAGGGAAGGATCACGCAACCGTGATCTACGCTTGCAAACAGATAGAGGATAAGAGGAGCAGGGACGAAACATTAAAAAAGACCGTTGAATATATAGCAAAAAAGATAAAGAGTTAAAAATAGCGTAGAGCGTTGCTAAACTCTCGACGCAATATCAGGAGGGAGCAATGAAGGTAAAAGTAGAAAAGGACGAACTGCAAAGGAAGCTTTCGGATATCCAGAACATTGTGGAAAAGAAAAACACCATGCCCATTCTCAACCATTTCCTTCTCACGGCGGAAAAAGGCGGAGCATATATTACAGCCACCGATCTCGAAACGGCCTTTAAAGAGCCTATAAGCCTAACCGTAACAGAAGAAGGCAGGATGTGTATTCCGGCGAGGAAGCTGTTCGAGATCGTCAGGGAAATGGAAGGCGTGATTTCCCTCGAATCGGTAGATTCACAATGGGCGAAGGTTAAATCCGGAAAGAGCAACTTCCGGCTTGCAAGCCTTTCAGCCGATGACTTCCCGGTGTGGCCCGGCCTCGCCAAAGAATCCGATGAAACCATAGAAGAGATGGAGATAGCATCTTCCCTGCTTCTTGAGATGATAGATAAATCCATATACGCGGCAGGAGAATCCGACTCCCGGTATGTATTGAACGGGCTTTTATTCCACATAAAAGCGGACGGAAAACTTACGGTAGTAGGAACCGACGGGCACAGGCTCGCTCTTTCAGAGAAGGCCGTAGGCTCAAAATCCAAAGAAGAGAAGAAGATGATAGTCTCGAGAAAGTCTGTGGCGGAATTGAGGCGTTTCCTGAGCGATGACGACAAGGCCGTAAAAGTAGTGATGGGTAAAAACCATATCCTCTTTATGATCGACGACATCCAGTTTTTGACGCGTTTGATAGACGGCACCTATCCGAATTACGAGCAGGTTATACCCGCTGCCAATGAAAAAATATTATCCGTCGACAAAAACCTTCTGACAAAGTCTCTGAGAAGGGTTTCCATCATGAGCAGGGAGAGGAGCAGCGCCGTAAAGGTCGATATAGATTCCGGCAACATGGCGATCTCCGCATCAAACCCGGATCTCGGAGAGGCGAGCGACGAGATACCTGTAGAGTATTCCGGGGGCGCAATGACGCTGGCGCTCAATGCGCGGTATATCCTCGATGCATTAAATGTCATGGCCTCGGAAAAGGTTGTCTTCAAGCTCAATGAACCCCTGAGCCCTGTCATGCTTATGCAGGATGGAGGGGAAGACTATAAATGCGTAGTTATGCCGATGAGGCTGTAAAGACAAATTCTATACATAACGACATAAGTCCAAGACAGTTTGTCATTCCGGCTTGTCCGGAATCTTTCTTTGTTTTATGAAGGATTCCCGACGCGCTTCGCTTGCGGGAATGACATCCGATTAATGTAGTTGTGTATAAATATTAGAATTTATTTTTGAGGGAGAAGATGGACGAAACGAAGATAGAAGAGACAAGCGAACAAAGACCCGCTCCTGAGACAGAGGAATACGGGGCTGAATCCATAAAGATTTTGAAGGGTCTTTCAGCCGTCAGGGTGAGGCCGGCCATGTATATAGGCTCCACCGGCATAGACGGCCTGCACCATTTAGTGTACGAAGTCGTGGACAACAGCGTGGATGAAGCCCTCGCAGGGCACTGCACGAACATAGACGTAATCCTGCACCACGACGGAAGCTGCACGGT
>JACREW010000253.1 GCA_016212685.1 Nitrospirota bacterium | reverse complement strand
GATAGATCGCCCCGGCATTCCAGGCTATGATATTTACACTGAACTGGGAATACCGACAGAGTTTGAATACGGTGAAATGCCGTCAGGACTGAAACCCATGGACTTTGATACCACAAACTTTGGGTATCGGCTCTGGTTCGATTCAAAAAACATTGGGTACTATTATGCCGGTCAGGAACAGGGCACACCCGGCAAGTGGGTGTCAGACTTCTGGGAGAACAAGCTTGCAGGGACGCCGTATTCGGAAAAGACTCGGAAGGATTTTCTGCGCTGGAGGAATGTATCAGATCGCCAATATGAGGGTGATGACTACGGCCACTGGCTCGATTCCATGACCTATAAGGATTACCTGGAAAAGATTCTGAGACTCGATCCGGAAATAACGCGCTATGCTGATCCTGTGCTTGCCAGCGTGGTTGGGCTTGGCTGTGATGTAATCAGCGCCTATACTGCCCGTCAGGTCTCGATGCCGGGCTTCCCTGAATTTCAGGGCCATCGCTCTCTAAAGAACAGTCATTGGCATTCATTTCCGGGCGGCAATGACGGCTTCTCCCGCTATTTCATTAAGGCCCTCATCCCCGATGCCATTGACGGCGGCAAGAGCTTTGCAGATATTCACAACGGCAGAGTGCGCTTCCCAGCCCTGGATCGCGAAGGTAACAAGGTGCGTTTAAGGCTTAATTCCTCTGTTGTGCATGTTGAGCATGAACACAGTTCTGTACAGGAGAAGAACGTAACTGTTACTTATCTGCGCGATGGAAAGCTTTACCGCCTCAATGCCCGAAGTGTCGTAATGGCATGCGGCAGCCGCCTGTCACGGAAGGTTGTATCAGGTCTGCCTGTCAGCCATGTTGAAGCCTACAGCCAGTTCCATGTCTCTCCCATACTGGTAGCAAACGTTGCCCTCACCAACTGGCGCTTTCTTTACCGATTAGGCCTTACTGCCTGCAAATGGCAAAGCGGTTTCGGCTTTAGTTGTAACATCCGTAAACCAATGTATGTGGGAGATTACCGTCCACCACTGCATCCTGACAAACCCACCGTGCTCACCTTCTACGTCTCCTTTCATCAGCCGGGACTCCCTGTAGAGGAACAGGGAGAAAGCGGGAGGAAGAAACTCCTTGGGACAAGTTATGCTGAATTCGAGTCTCTGCTAATTGGACAGATGAAGCAGCTCTTCTCAGTCACCTCAGGCGACCCGCCGAGGCGGGAAGCGGGATTTGATGCAGAAAAAGATGTCGCCGGCATTATTCTGAACCGCTGGACTTACGGCTATGTGAACCCGCAGCCAGGCTTTTACTTCGGCAAAGACGGCAAGCCCGCAGCGCGGGACGTTATCCGTAAGCCCTTTGGACGTATTGCCTTTGCCCATGCTGAACTCAATGGACATCAGCACTGGGTTGCAGCTGTGGATGAAGGCAGAAGAGCAACAAGACAGGCAATGGAAGCATTGTGACAAAAATGTTTCCTAACCTTGAGAGATTTTTGTAAACTAAGGATATGCCGCTTAAGAGTTCACATAGATCAGGATCAACTTTGGCTCTTTGTCTTGTATTCGTCCTCGGTATTGTTTTTCTTGCACCGCTTTATCACAGCCACGACCATGTCGCTGGCCATCACCCGGAAAACAGTGGTGATCATGTTTTGCTCCATGATGAATCGGTTCATGATAGCCTGTCTGCCGGTCAGCCGCATAACGGTTCGCACCTGCATATCAAGAAGGACATCTGCAGAACCGACACACACCTGCGTTACAAAAGCAGTCCGCTAAAGCCGGGCTTATGTGCTGTAACTGAATCATCTGTTTTTACTGAACATCTCTCATGCACGCTTTTAAAGTACGCCAAACCGTTTATCTTCCGAAGCAATTCTCGCGCTTGTCTTTCCGGTCTTTCCCCTCCGACTGCCTGAACATCAGTAGTTGCCAAGGTTTCACTTGCCCGGCATTAATCTGCCCGGCAGAAATGCATCTAAGGAGTCATCATGGTAAAATTAATTTGTTTGTTAGTTTTGTGTTTTGCTCTAATCCCCGTGCAGGGATTCGCTCTCGAACCGTCGGAGAAACTGATCTTCGAGAAGAATTCCCTTTACCAGTATATTCAGGTTATTGAGGATACAGTCAAGAAAGAGCGCTATGTGCGAAACCAAAAAAGAGAATTCACACAAGGCGGCATTTATGTGAATGCACCAGACAAGCTCCTATTTGAGTTCACACAGATGGGTTTTGTTTCTCTGGCCTTTCTGGAGAGGGAGCCAAGGGATGTACTATTTGTCGGACTCGGCGCAGGCGCCATCCGGATGCCGTTATCGATATCGCCGAGATAGATCCGGGTATGGTGGCCGTCGCACGAAAATATTTTTCCTTCAAAGATAATGAGCGAATGAAGGTACATGTCGATGATGGCAGGCTTTTCGTCAAAAGGACGAAGAAAAAATATGACTGGATCATTCTTGATGCCTATCAGAATGACTACATTCCCTTTCATCTCACAACGCTTGAGTTTCTCAATGAAATAAAAAGCAGACTGAAAGATGGCGGCGTAGTTGTCGCTAATATAACCTCGCCATACAGAAACAAGTTTTTCGATTCTATGGTCATGACCTACAAGAAGGCATTCCCTCATCTCACGATTTTCAAGGGGAAGAAGTCGGTCAACTTTATCTTTGTGGCAACAACAGGCTTGAAAAATAAAGATAAGGACAGTATTGTGGCAAGGGCCCGCAAAATTGAGTCAGCAAAGAAATTCGATTTTGACCTTGAGGATTTTGCCTCACGGTATGAACTCTCTGAGGTATATGAGTGGGACGGTGCAAATATCCTCACTGACGATTTTGCACCGGTGAATCTCTACCAGTATCAGAAATCAGGAGCGCAATGAGGAGGCAACTTTATGATTAAGTTCGTGGTTTTCATTTGCGGCGCAATAGTCATGTCATTTGAAATTCTGGGCAGCCGAGTGCTCGCCCCGAACTTCGGCAGCTCTGTCTTTGTCTGGGGAAGCCTGATCAGCGTCTTTCTCGCAGGGCTCTCTGCCGGATATTACCTGGGCGGAAGGCTTGCCGATATCAATCCGTCTTCCAGAAAGTTAAGTCTCATCATTATCGCACCGGGCATCCTCTTCCTGATGTTCCCCTTGTACAGCGCTCCCATATCAGACTGGATATTCATTAAGGACCTGGGCGTCAGATTGAGTCCCCTGATAGCCTCCTCAGTCCTCTTTCTGATCCCTTCCGTATTCCTCGGCATCGTGAGCCCCTATACGGCAAAGCTCATGATCTGCAGCCTTCACACTTCGGGCAAGACAATTGGAACGCTCTATGCACTCTCGACGTTTGGAAGCATTATCGGCACCCTGATTACTTCCTTTTATCTCATCACCCTTACGGGGGTCAATGCCCTCATCATGGGACAGGGTGTTCTGCTCGTAGCCTTAGCGATTCCTCTTTATTTCATGAATTTATATTGCAACATAGAACAGACCGGCATATCTGGTGCAAGGAGTGATACCAAATGAAATTATTTCACGATCTTAAAAACAGTAGCCACGATCATTCACATGATGCCCATGGCCATGTCCATGGTGTTGTCGATCCGACAATTTTTACGACAGAGCGGGGCATATGGGCCGTAAAATGGTCATTCTGGGGATTAGCTGTTACCGCTGCTTTTCAAGTCGTGGTGTCCCTGATTTCGGGAAGTGTCGCACTCCTTGCCGATACAATCCACAATATTGGGGATGCGGCAACCGCCATCCCCTTATGGTTTGCCTTTACACTTGCAAGGAAAAAACCTTCACAGCGGTTCACCTACGGTTATGGCCGTATTGAAGACCTTGCAGGCGTTGCTATTGTGCTCACCATCCTGTTCAGCGCTGTTTTGGCAGGTTACCAGTCCATAGACAGGCTTCTGTATCCGCAGAAAGTGGAATATCTCTGGGCGGTTATTATTGCGTCGATAGTCGGCTTTCTTGGAAATGAAGCTGTTGCCGTTTTCCGTATCAAGGTAGGCAAGGAGATCGGCAGCGCCGCACTGATTGCCGACGGCCATCATGCCCGCGTTGACGGATTGACCAGTCTTGCAGTACTCTTCGGCGCTGTCGGTGTTTGGTGGGGTTATCCTCTGTCAGATCCTATTGTCGGCCTTGTTATTACGGTAACCATCCTTCGCATTGTGTGGGAATCCGGCAAGGCTGTATTTACCCGCCTCCTCGATGGGGTTGATCCAAAGGTGATTGATGAAATCAGACACGCGGCGAACCATACCCCTGCTGTGCAGGACATTACCGAGATCAGGGTCAGATGGATAGGCCACAGACTTCATGCTGAGGTGAACATATCCGTTAACCCAGAGCTTACCGTTGAACAAGGCCATGACGTTGCTATGGAGGTGCGGCATCAGCTCCTGCATCACCTGCGCTATCTGTCTAATGTTACAATTCACGTTGATACATTAAAAGCTTCGGGAGAACATCATCATGGTATCCCTGAACACGCCCACGGCGATTTGCCTCCGCATGCGCATTAGGTATATAAGAACAAACTCCGATAATCTGGATCTTTGAATACCGCTACTTTGGATTCCGGCGAAAGGTGGGACAGAGATTTGAAAGAGGTGTAGACAGAATTGAGGTGTTTTTGAACGGTATCCCTATTCGGTAACTTTTGAAGTAATCTTTGCATTTTATCCGGCAATTTGAGATAATACAAAACAAACCGTTTTTGAAAGGAAGAAACAAAATGGCGACTATTCATAGGCTTCCGCGCTCTCCATGGAGGGCGATGATCGAGAGCGCATTTTACGCGAACTCAGTCAGAAAGACCACAATGGCTGAATTGTATAAACTCTCGCTTAAGCAGCCCGAGGTCATGGCAACAGCACACCCGTTTTATAGGCCTTCACAGTTCGGCCTTCCAAAGGACGCGAAGGTTCTCATCTCGAATGACGGCGGCATAGTGGGACGCACTGCGCGGGCAAGAAGGCTCGTGAGGGAGATGGGCAAGGACAAGGATAAATACCTCCGCATACTCGGAGAGGCTATATATAATCTCAACAGGCGCGACTGTTTGTGGCTTGAAGCGATTGTCGGCCTCCATGCCGATTTTATGATCAAGGCGCACTTGCTGAGTCCTGTAACGGACGCTAAGAATATGCTCGACTGGGGAACAAATTTTACGCCGTGGATGAAACCGTGGAGCGATCTGTATAAAAAATCCCGCAAGCTTAACGAGCCTGATATTCTCGTATTCGCGGACCCCGAATGGTCGGACCCCGATTTCCCTAACGGGCTCGTGATAATAGACGAGGATGAAAACTGCATAGCAATTTTAGGATTACGATATTTCGGAGAGAGGAAAAAGGGGACTCTGACCCTCGCGTGGACTATGGGCGTAAGGCACAATATGGTCGCATGTCACGGCGGAATAAAGACCATCGGCAGCCATCAGCCGGTAGCGGTCTTCGGGCTTTCAGGCTCCGGAAAATCTTCTATCACCAACAGCCACGATCATGCGGGCACATTGAAGAAGAGTGAAAAAGTCACGGTCATTCACGACGACGCATTTTTGATAGACCTCGACAATAACATTACGGTTGCCCTCGAACCGAGCCTTTTCGATAAAACGGATGCGGTTACGTTCAATGATCCTATAATCAAATTTTTCTATTCCGCGCAAAATGTAGCCGTAACAGAGCCCGGCCCGGGCAAGAAACTCATTGTTGCGGAAGACATCAGGAACGACAACGGACGCTGCATTAAATCCCGCGATATGTTCAACCATGCCGATTCGTGCAAAAAACCCGGAAAGGTCATATGGCTCCAGAAAGACCCGTCCCTGCCTCCTGTATGCAAGGTTTCCGGCACTGGTCTTGCGGTTGCGATGGGGGCGTCCCTCAGCACCATGAGGGCAAAGGGAGTAGAGAATGTGCCGAAAGAGGAACTCGCAAAGCTTGTAATAGAGCCGTTTGCCAATCCGTTCAGGGTTCACCCGCTTACCGTAGACTGCCAGCAGTTCAGGAAGCTCTTCAAGAGCGGCACCGAGTGTTATATCATGAATACCCATGCCTTCGGACTCTCCGGACAGGAGATCGACATACCGAAAGAACTTTCCCTTTCCATCGTTACGGAGATGGCGAGGGGAAATATCGAATGGAAGGAGTGGAGGGTATTTCCGGGTCTTATGGTGCCTAAAAACGGTAATGATTTGTTCGGCGCTGACTTTGACAAGAAATACAAACCTTCAAGGGATGTGGAATATCTCCAGTTCTTGAGAAACAGGATGCAGGACCGTATCACCTATCTCTCTAACAAGAGGGACATAGACCGTGATATGGAAAGCTCTTTCATAGACCCGCTCGTAGCGGCGAGGCTGGTTATAGACAGGATACTTAACCCTATTTAATGAATTTCAAATTTCAAATGGAGTAAAACGACTTGGAAGTCGCAAACATAATAAGGCAGATCGCCATAACTGCCCTGCCCATACTTATAGCCATAATACTGCATGAGGTTGCTCACGGCTTTATTGCGTATAAGCTTGGAGATCCGACCGCGAAGATGATGGGCAGGCTCACGCTGAATCCAATTGCCCATATCGATATATTCGGCACCGTCCTAATGCCGTTATTGTTATTCGTGTTAACGAACGGTCAATTCGTATTCGGCTACGCAAAACCGGTTCCCATCAACCCCTATAATTTCAAAAATCCTAAAAGAGACATGGCAATATCCGCTGCAGGAGGGCCTTTAACAAACTTGTCGCTCGCTTTTTTAAGCGTGCTGATTCTTAAATACGCGGTAATCCCGGCAGCGGGCTTTATGTCCGAAGATGTTGTAATAAAATTCATTAAACCCATGGTGATGATGCTCACGGCGAGTGTAACTATAAACGTAATACTTGCTTCTTTCAATCTGATACCGGTCCCTCCATTGGACGGAGGAAGGGTTCTAATGGGGTTTCTGCCTCATAAGCAGTCGCAGGCATTAGGGAAACTCGAACCTTACGGAATGATTATTATTCTCGTGCTTGTGGCAACAGGCATGGCGCGTTATATAATAATGCCTCTTATGAACTTGTTCATGGCCTTGATAGGCGCAGTGTAAAGGAGGGTTGATGGGCAGAGAGCGCGTATTGAGCGGCATGCAGGCAAGCGGCAGGGTGCATATAGGCAATCTTGTCGGCGCGCTCAAAAATTGGGTAGACCTTCAGGATAAATACGACTGTTTTTATTTCGTCGCGGACTGGCATGCGTTGACTACGGGATATGCCGACCCCTCTACAATAAAAGAGAGCACAAAAGACCTTCTGATAAACTTTATTGCCGCAGGCTTAGACCCGGACAAATCGACAATTTTCCTTCAGTCCATGGTCCCCCAGCACGCGGAACTCCATCTGCTTCTTTCGATGATAACTCCACTCGGCTGGCTCGAAAGGGTTCCTACATATAAAGAAAAGCAGGAGCAGTTAAAGGACAGAGACCTCTCGACTTACGGCTTTTTAGGCTATCCGGTTTTGCAGACAGCGGATATTATCATCTATAGGGCAAAGCATATCCCTGTCGGAATCGACCAGTTCCCGCACCTCGAAATATCGAGGGAGATTGCGAGAAGGTTCAATTATCTTTACAACAGAAGTGTATTTCCTGAGCCGGAAGGGCTGCTGACGCAGTTCCCCAAGGTACCGGGGCTCGACGGCAGAAAAATGTCTAAGAGCTATGACAATGCTATATATTTAAGCGATTCTCCTGAAGTCGTGGAGCAGAAGATAAGGACTATGATGACGGACCCTGCGCGTAAGAGAAAGACCGATAAGGGCGAGCCGGAACTGTCGCCTGTTTATCACCTCCACAAGATATTCTCTTCGAGCGAGGAGCTTGATATCGTTACGCACGGATGCAGGACAGCGGAGATCGGCTGCATAGACTGCAAAAAGATACTCATAAAAAATCTTTTCACATACATGGAGCCGATATGGAAAAAGAGAACAGAGCTTATTTCGAATCCTGAGATGGTTCTTGAAATAGCTAAAAAAGGTTCGGAAAAGGCAGGACAGGCGGCTGAAGAGACGATGAAGCTCGTCAGAGAGGCGATGGGGTTATCTTATGCTCGAACCCCTTTTTAACCCGAAATCCATCGCTGTAATCGGCGCATCGAGAGAACCGCAGAAGGTCGGCTATGCGGTCTTGAACAATCTCATAGGATTCGATTATAGGGGCAGGCTGTGCCCGGTAAATCCCTCTGCTTCGGAAATACTCGGTCTGAAGGCTTATCCAACGGTATCCTCAGCAGGCAAAAACATAGACCTTGCAGTCATAGCAGTTCCCGCCCGCTTTGTTCCGGAAACCCTTATGGATTGCGCTGCCGCGGGCGTAAGTTCCGCGGTTATTTTGAGCGCCGGCTTCAAAGAGGCTGGGCCCGAAGGCGTAAGGCTCGAAGCGGACATAAAAAGAATCGGCATGGACAACAATATTCGCATTTTAGGGCCTAATTGTCTCGGCATTATCAATACGGCAAACAGCATGAACGCCACATTTGCAGCGGGCATGCTCCCTCGTGGAAGAAATGCCTTTTTTTCTCAGTCAGGCGCCCTCGGCATCGCAATCCTCGACTGGGCTATCGGAAACAGGATGGGATTTTCGAAATTCATAAGCCTCGGCAATAAAACAGACCTTAACGAAATAGACTTTATAGAATACTTCATCAACGACCCGGATACGGACATCATACTCGGATACATAGAAGACGTTGTCGACGGGAAAAGATTCCTGACCGTTGCTAAAAAGGCAACAAAGATAAAGCCTATCATACTCTTAAAATCAGGCGGCACAGAGGCGGGCGCTCGGGCAGCGTCATCTCATACCGGCGCACTTGCGGGCTCGGAGATCGCGTTTAACGCGGCCTTTAAGCAGACGGGCGTTATAAGGGCCGGAAGCATTCAGGAACTCTTCGATTCCGCACTTGCGTTTTCGGGAGACAAACTGCCGGCAGGAGATAGATTGCTTATTATTACAAATGCGGGAGGTCCCGGAATCATTGCTGCGGACACGTCGGAAAAATTAGGATTGAAGCTGCCGCAGATGTCGAAGAATACCATAGAGGCTATGTCTGCGCTCCTGCCGAAGAACGCATCCCTTTATAATCCCGTCGATATAATAGGCGATGCGAACTCCGAAAGGTATGCTGTTGTCCTGAATAAAGTTATCTCGGATCCGAATGTGGACGGTATTATCGTTATACTTACTCCACAGGCGATGACCGATGTGGATAATACCGCTGAAATAATTATCAATACGTCAAAGGCTACGGATAAGCCCGTCATAGCGTCTTTCATGGGCGAGATGAGGGTAAGGGAATCAATCGAGAAGCTCAAGGCAAACTCAATACCCAACTTTTCGTATCCGGAAGCGGCAGTAAGGGCGTTCAAGAGGCTTCATGATTATTATGCATGGAAACATGCAGAAGAAGACGCCCCCATTAGCAAAAGGGGAATGGGCGGATTTGATGCTGTAAACGATGCTATTAACAGTTTATTACAGTCAGGCAGGCATGAGGCAGGCGAAGATATAGCAATGGCAATACTTTCTCGCTACGGGTTTACGTTCCCTCAAAGGGGGATGGCGCGCTCTGCCAAAGAAGCGGCGGCAATTGCCGAAAAAATAGGATTCCCGGTGGTGATGAAGATCTCTTCGCCCGATATCCTCCATAAAACCGATGTGGGAGGCGTTAAGCTCAATATAAATGCCGAGGCCGCTGCAGAGGATGCGTTCATTGAGATAACATCCAATGTAAAAAGGCTCATGCCGGATGCATTGATAAACGGCGTGATGATTTATGAAATGATCAAGGGCGGAAAAGAAGTGATACTCGGCGTAACCTATGACAGGACCTTCGGACATATGATAATGTTCGGTTTGGGCGGAATATACGTGGAAGTCCTGAAAGACGTATCTTTCAGGGTGGCGCCCGTGTCCGGCAGGGAGGCGTTGTCGATGATCAATGAAATCAAAACGTCCGCGCTTCTCAAGGGCGCACGGGGAGAAAGGCCGGTTGATATAGAGGCGATAGTTAACGGAATATCGAGCGTCTCGGCGCTTATCTCCGACTTCCCTATGATCAGAGAACTCGATGTAAATCCTCTGGTGGTCATGAACAGAGGAGCGATTGCAATAGATGCAAGGATTATATTTGAACGGAGGGAAACATGATTCCTATATTTATAGCATCCAATAAGAGTTATTCGGGCAAGACCTTTTTTGCTCTCGGTCTCGGAATGAAATTAATAGAGCAGGGCTATAAGGTCGGCTATATAAAACCCTTCGGCAGGACACCCGTGAAAAAAGGCCATGATGTGTTCGATGCGGATGCCCTGTTTATGAAAGAGGCCCTTTCTCTCCCCGATGCGCTGAATGTCATTTCGCCCTTTGTCATCGGTTTCGAGACCCAGAACCTTTTGTTCGAAGGCGAGATAAAGGATGCAAAGAAGCGGATAGCGGATGCGGTGGAGTCGCAAAAGGACAAGGACTTTGTTTTAATCGGCGGGGCAGGCGACTTGTTTGAAGGAGCGGCATTCGAAATCGATGCGCCTCGTCTTATAAAGGATTTGCAAGCCCGTGCAGTTTTAGTAGAATCATGGAGCGGCGACGTATCGGTGGATGCCCTGATGGGAGCGCATAAACTGTTGGGTGAACAATTCATAGGCGGAATCATCAATAAAGTGCCGTTAAATGCAGTCCCCCATGTAAAAGAAACGGTAAAGCCGTTCCTGGAGAAAAAGGGGATCGCCGTATTCGGCGTCTTTCAGGAAGACAACCTTCTTAAATCCATTACGGTAAGGGATTTGAACGAAATATTGAACGGAAAAGCGCTATGCTGTGAAGACAGGCTCGATGAAGCCGTGGAGAATTTTTCCATAGGCGCTATGGACGTGGACAGCGCCCTAAGCTATTTCAGGAGGATACCAAATAAAGCGGTTATCACGGGCGCGCACCGCTCCGACATTCAGCTTGCCGCAATGGAAACATCCACAAAGTGTATTATACTTACCGGAGGACTGCACACGAACGATGTAGTTATAGGAAAGGCTGAGGCAAAAGGGATTCCCATCATATCGATAGCTGACGATACGTTTACCGCGATCGACAGGATCGAGTCCGTTATAGGGAAGACGCGGATAAGGGACAGGGGAAAGATAGACCGGACAAAAGAAATTATCGAAGCGAAATTCGATATGGAGAGGTTTTTAAAGGCGCTAAAATAATGGACGTTTTCACGGACTTTGTGCTGCAATAATTGAGTTTGTTGGGTTCATTGAGTTTGTTGAGTTAACACAATAACACAATAAACTCGAATTTATCTGCCGAGGTAATTTTCTATAGCATCGAGGAACTCTTTCATCTTTATCGGCTTTGGGATATAGCCGTCAAACCCCTTTTCGAGAAACATTTCCCTGTCGCCCTTTAAGGCGTGTGCAGTAAGGGCTACAATCTTCAAATGTTTTGTATCATCATTGGATTTTAGTATATTCCCGACCGTTAACCCGTCCATACCCGGCAGTTGAATATCGAGGAGTATGAGATCCGGTTTTTCCCGTGACGCTATCTCTACAGCCTCTTCACCGCTTGTGGTGAATACGCACCTATAACCGCCTATATTGTCGAGGATGTCCATAAATAATTCCAGATTCGTGAGGTTATCTTCGACAATAAGGATCTTCGCCCTGGTTGCCGTATTACCGGCCATATTATTGGCCATAAACCTCCAACCTTGCTCCGCCCTCCGACTTTGCCTTTCTCAGCAGCTGGTGGGCCTTGAATATAAGCTCTTCCGGAGACGATGCATCACGAGGATAGTTTATTACCGATACGCTTACGGTAATTTTTCCATTAGACATGACCTCTTCGCCGTAAAATGGATAACTGTCGATGTACGAAAGGAGTCTCTTTGCCACTGCCTCGGCAGGGGGTTTGATAGTATTTGTAAGGATAAGCGCAAATTCATCTATGCCGTATCTTACGACCGTATCCGATCCCCGCATAGTTTTCCTGAGAAATTCCGCTATTTTTTTGATAACCACATTCGCCCTGTGGATGCCGTGGATTTTTATGTATTCCGTGAAATTGTCGAGGTCGAGCATTATCAATGAAAAGGTGTTTTTATATCTCTCCGCCCTGCTCACTTCCTGCGCGAGCCTTATCTGAAAATAACTGTGATCGAACAGGCCGCTCACCTCATCCAGAAGTCCTGCCCTATTGGGATAAGTTGTTTCGAGGTCGCGTATCTGCAAAAGCAGGTCTTCTTTTGTGAAATGGCTCTTCTGCATGAAGGTCTCGACCCTTCCTGCAAGCCGCAGCCTGTCGTCGACTGTAAGGTCTTTCGCAGTGAGGATGAGTATCGGTATATCCATAGTAAGGGAGTTGCTCTTAAGCGTTTGTGTAACCTCGAACCCGTCGACTTCGGGCATCATGAGATCGAGTATTATCAGATCCGGCTTATAGGTGAGGGCCTTTTCTATTCCCTTTTTTCCGGAATCCGCTGAGATTACATTGTACCCCGAAGGTTCAAGTATCGAAGTAAGCAGTTCGAGCACTTCCACATGGTCGTCGATGCAGAGGATATTGATCGACCTTCTGCCTTTCTTGGTAGAGAAGCTCAGGTCGGACAATTTCTTAAGCAGTGATATCCTGTCAACAGGTTTTACAAGGTAATCGGTTGCGCCGAGCGCAAAGCCCAATTCGAGATTGTCCACAACGGAAGACATTATTACGGGTATATCTTTTAGCTCCGGATCCGATTTAATTTCCTGCAGTATCTCCCATCCGTCCTTACCCGGCATCATTACATCTAAAAGAACGGCGAACGGCTTCAATTCCCGTATCCGGCTGATTGCAACGTCTCCGTTATATACATGGGCGACCCTGTAGCCTCCCTGCGCTAAATGAAGGGTGAGTATTTCAGATGTAGAAGGGTCGTCTTCCGCCACGAGGATGAGCGGCGCTTCTCCCCTTCTCTTCTTAGGCATATCGAGGCTGTATTCAAATTTTTTCATTGCAGGTTCCATGGGCATTGCTTCTTTTTCCACGGCGCTTACGTCAAAGAGCGGAACAACTACTGTAAACTTACTGCCTTTGCCCTCCTCGCTTTCGACGAATATCTCGCCTCCGTGAAGCTCCACAAGCTTTTTGGTGAGCGCAAGTCCGAGTCCCGTGCCCTCGTATCTCCTGCTGAAACTGCTGTCCACTTGCTCGAACTCCGAGAATATTTTTTCGTGGTCTTCCCTCTTTATGCCGATTCCGGTGTCGATTACGGACAGCCTTAAACAACTGTCTTTCTTTACGCAAATGTCTTTGTGTTTTGCAAAGTATGCGTCTCCTTCCCCTGTCAGATTCATCTCTATAAAAATATTCCCGCCTTCGGGGGTAAACTTCACGGCGTTTGAGACGAGATTATAGAGTATCTGTTTGAATTTCACTTTATCGGCTTTAATGAGCGCAACGCCCTCTCCTATTTTCGTGATTAAATCCTGTCTCTTTTTGTCGGCCAGCGGCCGTATTACCGTCTCTACCTCCGATACGGCCTGATGGACGGAGAAGCCCTCGTAATGCAGCTCCATCTTGCCCGATTCTATTTTTGCTATATCGAGTATGTTGTTGATAAGCTGAAGGAGATGGCTTCCGGAGTTGTGGATGTTGGTTACGTGCCGCTTCTGTTTCTCGGTAAGCGTGCCGAACACCTCGTCCATGAGCAATTCCGAAAAGCCGAGGATGGAATTAAGCGGGGTTCTCAGCTCATGGCTCATGGTGGCGATGAACTGGCTCTTGAGTCTGCCTGAGCGTTCGAGCTCCCTGTTTGCCTTTTCGAGGTCTCTTGTCCTCTCGATTACCTTTTCTTCGAGTTTTTCGTTTAATTCCCGGAGTTCTAAGTTTCTCTCCTCGACGGCCCTTTCGAGTTTCTTTTTCTCGGTTATGTCCTTACTGATGCCTACTGTTCCTAAAATCCCCTTCTTGCTGCTCAGAATATAAGAGAGGGTAAGGCTGACGTCCACGACACGGCCGTCCTTTGCTGTTAATTGAGTTTCATAGTTGGACACATATCCGGCGCTTTCGAGCATTCTAAGGATTTCATGCCGTTCTTCAGGCTGTACCCAGAATTTTTCGGCCTTCTTTCCGGTCACTTCCTCTCTGGAATAACCCAGTATCCGCGAGGCGCCTTTATTGAATTCGACAACCCTCCCCTTGGTATCGGTGGTTACGATTATGTCAGCCGAATTGTCGAGGACATTCCTGAGATAGTTTTTTGTTTCTGATATCGCCTCAATAAGCCTGAATTTTTCGATGGCATACGCGGCCTGTATGCCCAGAAGGGTGATAAACTCTATTTCCCTCTCTGTCCATGTTCTCGGCTTGAAGTCATCCAGATAGAGAATGCCTGTTATGTGATCGTTGGCAAAGAGCGGGACGGCTATTATGCTCTTTATCCCTTCTTTAATAAGTATCCTGTTGTCGGCAAACGGGTTTTTTTCTATATCGGAGATTATGGTGGGGATTCTCCTGCTGAGGATATGATCCGTTATTCCCCCATCCCGCCTCTTCCATTGAGTGTTCTGCGAGAAGTTTTTCGAAAAGCCGTGAGATGCCTTCAACGTAAGGGAATCGCTTTTTTCATCATACAGCGCGATGCTGCCGGCGGGGACGTTGAGGGTGCGAAGCGTCTCTATCAAAAGGGTATCCAGCACCTCTTCCAGTTCGTCTGCCGATGTAAGCGCAACACCTATGCGGTAGAGTTCTTTTGTTTCGTTGAGGAGCGCCTTAACGTCCTCTTTTGCCTGCCGCCTCTTTTCGAGCAGATCCCAAAAGAGCTTGGCGCTCTTGCCGTCTATAACTGCGGTATCGGGAGATTTGCGCTTAAGGTATTTTAAAACAGAAGTCTTTACCGCATCGTCGCCTGTTACATTTATTACTATGTCGGGCTTTTTATCGAGGATCTTTTTGAAATCGGCGCAGGTATAAATATCGGCTTTTTTTGCCAATTTGAGACCGGGGGCATCGGGGTCGATATCAGAAATGCCGATAATCTGGATATTTGATTCTCCGAGGAGAATCGATAGAAGCGCGTTTCCGCCCCTGCCTGCCCCTAATATGGCAATGCTTCCCATAAAACCATACATGCTATTGGTTCCATACTCCTTTTCCTTCGGCGCCTCTGCAAACTACCAGACTTAAGGAAACCGATTTTCAACCTTTTTAGTATTAGCTATGCGGCAGGCAACTGTCAAGATTAATTTATATGATAAGGGGATAAGACTTTATTTATATTCCACATTATAGAGCCTCTTCACCATTGCCCGCACCCCGTCGAAATCACTGTCCTTTGCCTCCAAAAATTTAGTGTAACCCTTATCTATAGCCTTGAAAATGGAACTGTCGGTGATGGAAAGCAGGGCTTCTTTGATCTTTTCCACAAGTTCCTCGTCGAGATCCTTATTCACGCAGATGGGAAACTGGGGAATAGGTTCTGATATCTTGAGGGCTACAAGTCCCTTATCGGCAAACTGGGAGACAACGGATTCCATCATGCCGCCGGCATCGAATTCTTCCTTTAATACGGCATTAGCTACAATATCGTGGGAGCCGAGGTATGCATAATGCGACAGGTCTTTGAGTGCGATTCCGGTCTCGGCGAGCATTGCCATCGGCACGAGGGTGCTGCCTGTGGATTTTTCGCTGCCGAATGCGAACCTCTTTCCCCTGATCTCATTCACGGATTTTATAGCGCTTGCCTTTGACGCCACTATAGCGCTCTTGTAAGTCGGCGAGCCGTCCTTTGCAAAATATCCGAGGAGTTTTGTTCCGTACTTATGCTTCCCCTCGATATATGTTGTCGGGGTCTGAGAGGATATATGCACCCTCCCTGCGCCAAGGTCATCAATAGCCTCTGCATAGTCTTTCCCTACTTTAATTATGTAGTCCATACCGAGTTTTTTGTTCAGATATTCAACGAGGGGTGTAAATTTTCTGTTCATTACCACGGCATTCTCAAGGGGTACAGCGCCAAATAGATTCATCTTGAAACTGCCCACTTCCTTAAGCAGTTCCTCGGAGAGCTTAGTCAGCTCGACAGTGGCATCGGAAGTTTTTTTAGTATTCTTTGTTGTATCCTGTGTTATCACGGATATCCTTTCGATATTGCCGGAAACCTCGGCAGTAGCTGCAGATTGTTCCTCCACCGCAGTTGCTATCTGTTGAATTGTGTCCGAGACACTCATTGAAGCTGTTGCTATATCTTCAAGAATACCCGATATTTTATTTGAAAACTCCTGGGCTTTATGAGCCTCATGGACGCCATGCTCCATTGTTTTTACAGCATCCCCTGTCTTGCTCTGGAGAGACTTTATAACATCGGATATCTCCTTTGTGGCCTTTGTTGTCCTCTCTGCAAGCTTCCGCACCTCATCTGCAACAACAGCAAATCCCCTCCCCATCTCTCCAGCCCTTGCTGCCTCGATTGCTGCATTTAAGGCAAGGAGATTGGTCTGGTCGGATATATCCTCGATCAACGAAACGATCTCTCCTATGGCAGCCGCACTCTGTCCGAGTTCTGTTATAATCTCTGCCGAACTTTCAACGGAAGCGGTCACCTTCCTTAACCCTTCAATACCGGTGAAAACAGTCCTCTTGCCTCCTTCTGCAACATCTGATGCATGCTTTGCAGAATCGGCCACTGTATGGGTATTTCTTGCAACCTCATTCACAGTAGTATTGAGCTCGTCCAGCGCAGCGGCAATTTGTGAAATCTGACTGCTCTGTTCTGCTGCTCCGCCGGCCATTTTTGCCGAAAACTTTGAGAGATCGGACGAGGCTGAAGACACCTGATTGGCTGTACTCATTGACCGGCCTATTATATTATGAAGCCTGGCGATGAGGGTATTAAACTGGCTTGCAAGCTGTGATATCTCATCATCCCCTTCGACCGGGATCCTCTTTGTAAGGTCTTTCCCTCCTCCTGCAAGGTCGTCTATAGTCTCAACTACCACTTTTATTTTATTTTTGAGCGGAGAAAGCATCCATATGTCTCCTGCAACGAGCAGGAAAATTAAAAGGATCGACAAAAGAACAGGAATAAGATTAAGGCCGGCATATGCATTGATGGCAATAAGTACGGCAGCCAACAAAGTAATTTTTACAATCTCTTTTCTGGCTATGATATCCATTCCCCACCCCCCCAATTAGATATCATGTAAATGGTAGGACTTTTAACATCAGCTTGTCAATAAGTTTTTGACTGCCGTAATCAGCAGTTAAACGGAAGCACAGACAGCATTACCATAGAAGACTGGGGCTGGAAAGGATAAAGGCAAAGGGGATTAAGGCGACCAGTTCGGACCGGTCGCCTTAATCCCCTTTGGCGTTATCCTCTTTTGGTCTTCGCCCGTCACCCTCATCAGGTATATGCCTTTTGCGCCGTCCCTGTCCGATGTAAAGACTATATGCCTTCCATCAGGCGAAAATGAGGGGTCTTCATTATTTCCTTTATCGGTTAACTGAATTGAACCATTGCCATCCGGCTTAATAATGAATATCTGATTTCTCCCTCCTATCATTCTTACAAAGGCAATCCTATCACCCTTGGAAGACCATGCCGGAGAAGTATTATAAGTGCCTTCAAAGGTGAGTCTTCTTACGCCGTTTCCGTCTTTATTCGACATATATATCTGCGGGCTTCCCGACCTATTAGAAACAAATAATATATGGTTTCCATCAGGCGACACCGACGGAGATACGTCTATCCACGGGGAAGACACAAGCTTCCAGCCCTTCATGTTCGAAATATCTCCGACATGTATATTCGATTTGCCGTCTTTTGACGACGAAAAGACAAATTCCCTGTTATTAGGGAAAAAGTTTCCGGACATGTTCAACCCGCTGAGCCTCACGATATTTTTCTCCTTCATTGCGCTCATGTCGAGCGCGTATATATCCCAGCTTCGGTTTCGCTCGGCTGAATAAAGCAGTTTTGTCCCGTCGGGCGACCACCTCGGGGACAATAAAATCCCGCCTCTTATTCCGAGCCCGTACGGCCGATGCCCGTCCCAATCCATGATATAGAGTTCAGAGTTATGAGCTATGAGTTCGGAGTTCTCTTGACCCTTGACCCTTGACCCTTGACCCTTTATGAATGCTATCTTTGTCCTGAATATCCCCTGCTGTCCCGTAAGAGTTTTGTATATATCGTTCGCAATGGAATGCGCAAGGGGCATTAAAAGATCGGCAGAGCCGGAATATTCCTTTCTTAAAACTTCAGCCGCGCTCGAAACATCATACGCGGAGACGACGACAGTCAGCCCTTTGCCCGCGACAACCCTGCCTTTTACCACAAGTTCC
Organism: Nitrospirota bacterium; assembly: GCA_016212685.1. Lineage (GTDB taxonomy): Bacteria > Nitrospirota > Thermodesulfovibrionia > Thermodesulfovibrionales > Dissulfurispiraceae > GWB2-47-37. Next base: position 3,723 of record JACREW010000253.1, on the reverse strand, counting down.
ACTCCGAGACCCTTCCAACTGTTGGGGTTAAACGGCTGTTCCGGACGTTCTATCTGCGCGGCATCGTCAATGCAGTCGAAAAGGCCGGTAAAATTAAGGTCGTCCTTTACTATGTCCGATATCTCCTTGCCGCCCGTAAAGTTCTGAACGGCAACCGGCAGCTTTTTCATGCCCGGAGATGTTACATCGATGTACACTTTCTCGGCGAAAGTAGGAGCAGTGAAGAGTAAAATAAGCGCAATAGCGCAGAAAAACAATAAATAACGGTTTGAACCGTTTAAACTGTTTAAGCCGTTCTGTTTCTCTTTCACGGTTTAAACCTCACTCCCATTTCCATTTCCCGCGGCGGCGGCGGCAAAGGGCTTGCCTTGCTTATGGCCCTTAAAGCAGAACGGTCGAAAAGGGGATTACCCGAGCCTTTCTCAATTTTATCAACCGTTACGCTGCCGTCCCGCGCTATCCTTATGTTGATTACAGCAATTAAATCCTTATCTATGCTTTCAGGAAATATCCACTGCTGCCTTATTTTACCTACGACCATGGAATAATAATCTCCTCCGCCAGAATCCTTGGCTCCAGCCTTAGTGTCTTTCGAACTTACCGCCGCCCTGCCCTGAGATGAAGCCTTATTCCCTCCAATATCCACAACCTTTCTCAAGGCTGCCATCTTTTCTATTCGTTTCTTTGCCTGAAGCGCCCCTATGCTTTCTTTGACTATTCTATCGCTTGTTTTAGCATCCTGTTTCTTAGAGGCATCTTTCGTCTTGGAATCGGAGGACTTGCTTCCTGCATCTTCAGTTGCTTGGCTTTTATCTTCGGAAGCAGCCTTTACTTCGGGAACGGCAGCGGAAGAACCATCCACAATATCTACGACATACGGCGTCGAAACTCTGCTTATGAATGAATGACGGGCAATAAGCATTGCCGCAACGATTATTAAGACATGTAAAAAAATGGAACCGGTAAAGGCAGTATAGATGCCGGAGGTTTTCATGATAAAAAAATTACGGCAATGTTATCTTCGGCTCTGTTATCATGCCGAGTTTCTCTATCCCCGCCTCCTTTATCTCTCCCATTACTTCCACGACCAGCCCGTAGGGAACGTCCCTGTCCGCCTTGAGAAAGACATTGGGGTTGCGCTTGCTGACTGCCGCAAGTTTTTTGTTCATTTCGGCCATGGACATGGGATTGTCGTTCATATAAATTACCCCGCCTTTTTTAATAACGATGTTGATCCTTTCCTCGGGCGGCAAATCTTTTCCTTTTGCCTTCGGGAGGTTTATGTCAATGCCCTGCTGGAGCAAAGGCGCGGTGACCATGAATATTATCAAAAGCACCAGCATTACATCGACGAGGGGAGTAACGTTTATCTCCGATAAGGCCGTTCTATGTCGGGTAGGTTTAAATGCCATTATTAATGTTTAAGTATATAATCGACCAGTTCTTCCGCGAAATCTTCCATCTCTATGATCATGCGGTTCGTCCTGCTTAGATAGTAGTTGTAAGCTATTACGGCGGGTATGGCTGCCGCAAGACCGATGGCTGTCGCTATCAACGCCTCAGCGATGCCGGGTGCGACAACCGCGAGGGATGCCGAGCCTGCCGCGCCTATTCCGCTGAATGAATTCATTATTCCCCACACGGTTCCGAAAAGGCCTATGAACGGAGTTGTCGAGCCGGTTGTGGCGAGGAAGTTCAGGTACCTTTCTAACTTTGCGGATTCAAGCGCCGAATAACGCCTGAGCATCCTTTTAAGCTCGTCGCGCTCCGTATAAGTCTTTTCGGAATATACCGACCTGAATAAGCTGGACAACGGGCTTACGGTAAATTTTTTGGATGAAGAGAAAAGGTCTTTCGGGTTTTGCGTAGACTCGTATACCCTCAAGAAGTTATAGCTCTCTTTGTCGGCCTTTGTAAAATGCCTCCACTTATAAAATATGATCGTCCATGATACTACAGAAAAGAACAGCAGGATGGCGATGACCGCCTTAACAACATAGCCCGCCTGAAGTATGAGTTGAATTGCCGAGTGTTCCATATGCCTCCCGAATTCTTAAAACTTTATCTAATATTTGCATAAAATGTCAAATCGCATAACCCATAAAGAAGCATTGAAACACATAGCGCAAATCTGCTTCAAGGACTTTATCAGCGGAACTTTTTATCCCCATACTCTTATATCCGTTATCCGCATCGGCGGCCTCTATTTGATTAAGCATATAGCTTCCTTGCTTTATATAAAAAATAACATTTATAAAGGCGTTGAAGCAGATTTGCGTTATGTGTCATTACGGATTTGGCCAAATCACATTTGATTTTTCAACGATGCGTAAGTTATTTTTAATAATGGGTTTTTCCAAAATTATCAACTCCTTCAAAGACAAAAGAATACTTATTATCGGCGATCTTATCCTCGACCGATTTATCTACGGGAAGGTCAACAGGATTTCTCCTGAAGCGCCCGTCCCAGTTGTCGATGTGGTCAGCGAATCTTTCCTGCTCGGAGGCGCGGCAAACGTGGCGAACAATATTATTGCCCTCGGCGGAAGGGTATCCGTTGCCGGGATCATAGGAAGAGACACCGCCGGCAGGATAATGAAGGGGTTGTTCGAAGAGCGGAATATAAACACTGAGGGGATAATAGAAGACAAGCGGCCTACCACGGTCAAGGCGAGGGTCATAGCTCACAGCCAGCAGGTTGTAAGGTTCGACAGAGAAGACAGTAAAAGGCTCGAAGGGAAAAGCCTCGCGCATCTCACGGATTATATTAAACGGGCGATTAAGGAGCACGATGCCGTAATTATTTCGGATTATAAAAAAGGAGTTATATCCTCATCCCTCATTAAGGCGGTCGTTAAATACGCAAAGCCGGCTGATACGTTTGTGGCGGTAGACCCCAAGGTAGGGCATTTCCACTTTTACAAAAACGTCTCGCTGATAACGCCGAACATCATGGAGGCATCGCAGGGCTCGGGCATAGAGATCAAAGACGAAAAAAGCCTGTTAAAGGCCGGAAAGGCATTGCTGAACAGGCTGTCGTGCAAGGCCGTACTCATTACGCGCAGCGAAGAAGGAATGAGCCTGTTCGAGAAAACCTCATCCAAAAATATAAAAATCACCCATATACCCACTGTAGCGCAAAAGGTTTTCGACGTTACCGGCGCCGGAGATACGGTAATAGCGGCCATCGCCCTTGCCGGTACGGCCGGGGCGTCTCTCGAAGACGCGGCAATAATAGCCAACCACGCCGCCGGAATCGTTGTAGGCGAGGTTGGAACCGCGGTCGCAACCCCGGAGACGCTCCTTAAATCGTTAAAAAATGCCTAAAGCAATCGCATTATATTCAGGGGGCCTCGACAGCGCCCTTGCCATATTGGTCACAATGAGGCAGAGTATAGAGGTTACCGCCATAACCTTCCTAAACCACTTCGGATGCGACATATCCGATAAATCCTCGTGCTCGAAAGATCCGTTTTCCGCAGCGCAAAAATTCGGCTTTGAAGTGAAACTCTGTCACCTTGCGGATAAGTTCATGGATATCGTGAAAAATCCTAAGTTCGGACACGGAAAGAACATGAACCCCTGCATCGATTGCAGGATATTGATGCTGAGAGAGGCTAAGGAATTGATGAAAATGCGTGGAGCGGATTTTGTCATAACAGGCGAGGTGTTGGGACAAAGGCCGATGAGCCAGAGAAGGGACACCTTCCCGAAAATAGACAG
>JACREW010000243.1 GCA_016212685.1 Nitrospirota bacterium | reverse complement strand
TAACTGGAAAGATAGCGGCCGATTTTGCTATACTTAAACTTCAGGCAATAGACAATAGGCGCTGGGCTATAGGTAATAAGGCAGGAAAAGAAAGCAATTGTATTTTGTCCTATCGCGTATGGCCTATTGCCTATAGCCTGTTTTAAACGGAGGTTTTAAAATGGACAAACATAAATTCAATACCATAGAAGATGCCATTGAAGATATAACAAAGGGCAAGATGGTCATCCTCGTGGACGATGAGGACAGGGAAAACGAGGGAGACCTATGCATGGCAGCAGAGAAGATCACTCCTGAGGCCATAAATTTCATGGCAAAGCACGGACGAGGTCTCATATGCCTTTCTTTAACACCGCAGAAGGTCCAAGAATTAAAGCTTCCAATGATGACCGACGACAATACATCCTCTTTCGGCACTGCCTTTACCGTATCTATCGAGGCAAAAAAAGGCGTTACCACAGGAATATCCGCTAAGGACAGGGCTGTGACAATACTTACAGCCATAAACCCTCAAACCAAACCGGAAGACATTGCAAGGCCCGGACATGTATTTCCCTTGAGGGCAAAGCCGGGAGGAGTGCTCCAGCGTGCGGGACAGACAGAAGGCTCCGTAGACCTTTCCCGTCTTGCAGGGCTGTATCCTGCCGGCGTGATATGCGAAATAATGAACGAAGACGGAACAATGTCGAGAGTGCCGGAGTTGATGGAGTTCTCAAAAAAACATCATATGAAAATCGTGACGGTAAAAGATCTCATTCAGCACAGGATGCGAACGGAGCGGTTCGTCAGAAGGGTCGCAAATGTCCAGATGCCCACGGAATACGGCGGCGATTTTACGGCCATAGCATATGCAAATGATGTAGACCCCAATGTTCACATCGCCCTTGTGAAAGGAGAGATCAAACCGGAAGACAACGTGCTCGTCAGGGTTCACTCCGAATGCCTTACAGGAGACGTGTTCGGCTCTAAAAGATGCGACTGCGGCGACCAACTGCATAAAGCGATGGAAATGGTGCGAAAAGAAGGCAAAGGCGTGATACTTTATATGCGGCAGGAAGGAAGGGGCATAGGCCTTGCCAACAAACTGAAGGCGTATGAGCTTCAGGACAAGGGACTCGATACCGTTGAGGCAAACATCAAGCTCGGATTTAAGCCCGACCTGCGCGACTATGGGATCGGAGCGCAGATATTGGTTGATCTCGGCGTAAGAAAGATGCGGCTTATGACAAACAATCCCAAAAAGATCATAGGCCTTGAAGGATACGGATTGAAGGTAGTTGAAAGGGTAGCCGCAGAGTCAAAACCGCACGATAAGAATATCGTTTACCTCAAAACCAAGAAAAAGAAATTGGGACATATCTTAGAGAATGTGTAGCGTCATGCGTGGAGCGTCAGACGCACCACTCTTGACACTCGACACCCGACGCTTATTGGCGCGCCTGAGAGGATTCGAACCTCCGACCCTCGGCTCCGGAGGCCGATGCTCTGATCCGCTGAGCTACAGGCGCATTTCATGGGACATTATCGAGTATTATATCGAAGAGTACAAGTAATTTCAGAAACGACCTTTTTTAGTATACTATTTTTCAGCCGTAAATATGAAGTGTTATATCTTGCAGGCGCTTGTTTAAACGCCTATCGACCATTAGCTTTAGATGTTTTATTCCCTGCTATTTCTGCGATAGTCACTATGACCAGAATACAAGTCGCCTGAAAGAGAAGGATGACGGATGAAACAGCGTCAGCGGTTCTCAGCAGCAGGGCATTTAATGCCATAGTGAATGATAAGAAATATATAAAGAGCACGCTTTTTCTCTTGCTTCCCAGTAAATTTGCAATCCGGTGGTGCAAATGATCCTTCCCTACATAATCCAACCATTCCCTGATATTGCTAACCTTGCCGGTTGCAATTCTGTTTACAGTTACATAAATCAGATCGTATATAAGTATCGAAAATATCAGAATAGGCGTTACAAGGGATGAGACCATGCTCTTTTCCGACCACTCTCCCATAACTGCGATGGATGACAGGGTAAACCCCAGAAAATTGCTGCCCGAATCGCCGAGAAATATCCCGGCCGGCCTTCTCGGTCCGAAATTATACGGCAGGAATCCGATAGCCGCTCCCATTATTGCAACAGCCAGCCAGCCGAGGAAAGGCTGGTTTGTCTGAAATGCAACAATCCCGATGAAGAGAGATATTATCAAAGAAAGTCCTGTAGCCAGACCATCCATACCATCGAAGAAATTCATGGAATTAGTCAGCCCGATTATCCATAGGTATGTTAAAAGTGAATTCAATATTATGCCGGTTATGCCCGGCTCGAATATGATGATCGATATGCCATTTGCAAGTAAGACTGTAACTGCAAAAAACTGGAGCAGCAGTCTTATTCTCGACGATAATTTCACGGCATCGTCGAGAAGTCCTGATATAAAAACAATGGTTGCTCCGATGACTATTGCAAAAAGCTCTCTGGAGAAAATGGCGTTATTCATAGTAGATATGAGAAAAGCAAGATATATGCCGATGCCTCCCATCAACGGGGTAGGGATGGCATGAACCTTTCTCGCATCAGGGTTGTCAAGGATGTTAAACCTAAAGGCAGCGTATTTGACCGGAGGGGTTGCAACAAAGCTGACCAGACAGGATATAAGGAGTATGTGAAGCCATCGCACTCCTCCCCTCTGGTGGAACCAATCCATTACAGGAGGCAGGGAAAGAATAATGAGGGTGATTATTCCGAGTGAATAGAATACATCCCATTTTATTTTATTATGCTGAGCCGACATTTATTCGCATTCCCTCTATAATTTTTTTTGTGCACCCTATTATCCTTTTAACAGCATCCTTATCCAATGACGGGTAGATTGGCAGCGAGACCGCCTCTTTCCATATTTTTTCCGCATTGGGAAGTGCGCGGCGCTCAACTATTCTGTGAACAGGCATGAATACCGGCTTTTTGCATGTAATGCCTTTTCTCCTCATAGCATCGATGAACCTGTCGGCGTTTTTTATCTTTACAACGAATCTGTGATATATATCCTTTGTATGTTCGGATTGGTCAGGCAGGGACAGGGGAAGGTTCTGCAATTTATCGAGATAGTTCTTTGCAATCCGCCTCCTCTGTTCTATGAATTTCGGGAGTTTTTTAAGCTGGCTTATACCCATGGCTGCCTGAAAATCGGTCATCTTGTAGTTAAATCTTAGCGTATCGTCCTTTTTTTCATCATACTCCCTCAAATCCATTGCGCGGTCCAATATCTCCCTTGAATTTGAAATGAGCATCCCGCCTTCCCCTGTTGTTATTACCTTTGTTGCATAAAACGAAAAAATAGAAATCTCTCCAAAGGCGCCTACTTTCTTACCTTTATATTCTGCCCCTAATGATAAGGCGCAGTCCTCAATTACCGGAATCGAGCGCCTCTTCGATATCTCCATGAAGGCATCCATATTTACAGGGTTGCCAAAAAGGTGGACAACGATTATTGCCCTGACGCGCCTCTTTGAATCCCTTTTCAAATAATCTTCTATCCGTTCGGCATCCATTGCCCATCCGTCTTTTACAGTATCCGCAAGAACGGGCGTTGCCCCCGTATATCTGACAGCATTATAAGGCGCAATACAAGCATAGGTTGGAACTATAACGCCGTCGCCTTTACCAATGCCCAGTGCAAGAAGGGCAATGTGGAGCGCTGCCGTGCCGCTGCTTACGGCAACTCCCCCTCTTATGCCGTGATATTTAGAAAATAGTTTTTCAAACCTTTCAACGCCTTCTCCCTGCGATATGAGACATCTCTTTAAAACAGCGGATACCGCCTTTATATCATCTTCTTGTATTGTTGGTTTTGAGTGGGGTATTACCTTCATATATTTACGAAGAGCCTCAATGGCTGGAAACCTTCGGCATATTTTACCCTGCCCTGTGTTCCCCTGAAGTGCGCCATTGCCATGGCTATATCGAGGATGGAGAGACCTTCTATGTTTGTTTTATATACCTGAGATGCATGAGACCTGAGTGTTTTCAGCTTTTTTTCTATAGAGTGAGATATATCTACAAACACGGTGGGATGAAAATCAACGGATGTAGGGCATTCATAGAAGAGGACATTTTTAGAATATCGGGCTGCCGAAACAGCGGCGCATGCGAGAGACCTGTGGTCTTGATGCGTATCTTCGGGATAATTTACGAGCACAAATTCCGGTTTTATTCTTTTCATGACATCTTCAATTGTCTCGATGAGCCTTCTTCCCTGATGTTCGAGTTCGGTATCTTTAAACCCGCCCCAGAAAATATCGTCCACACCCAATATCTCTGCCGATTGTTCCTGTTCTTTTCGCCTTAATTCCGTGTCTCCCCCAAGGCAGCCGTCAGTCATTATCATAAGATAGAGTTTATAACCCTTCTCTTTCCATTTGACAATCGTGCCGGCGCAGCCTATCTCAATATCATCGGGGTGCGCGCTTATTGCGAGTATATTCACTGTCCATTCTCCTTTCTGATTATATCCATGCTTTCTTCTCCGCAGTTGAAAATCAGGTCAATTGCAGACATAAAATATTCAAATTTATCGAACACCTGTCTATAGACAGGATGCCTGAATTCCTGAAATATCACATTTATACCTGCATCCTTAAACATTTCAAGGTTCATATATATATTACCATCTCTGCCTGCTATGTATGTATCGGCGCCGAGCCTTTTGCATATATCTATAAGCCTGAGATTAGGCTCGTCCCTTAAACCTTCCATTTCAGAGGCAGTCGCGATCTCTGATTTTATCCCCAGCATTTCTTTCAGGAGTATGACGCTGTCTATATTAACTTTTGAGATCACATGCTCCTTCTGATGATAGAATTCCCTGAAAAGCCCTATGTATCTTTCAAAATAAAGAGATTTCCCGTAATTTGTCTGGAGCGCATGCAGGTGTCTTTTCTGCCAGTCAACACTATTGTCTATCAACACCTCGTTTATCTTTTGAGTGAATCTGTAATGCACAGGCACAGTAAGCCACTGCCAGCCCCAAGAGGTCTTTACCCTGTTTCTGTTCTGGTATTCATTTTTTTTGTACTGGACATTATCAAGAAATATAAAAACATCGCACCTGTCCATCTTGTCAAAATAACCGAGCCACGGCATAAACTGCGGCTGATGAATAGCGGCAATCATACTTCTCCTTTTCTCGACAGGCCTTAGTTTCTAACCGACCCGTCTGCCATCTTTACAAAGATGGGGTTGCTTATCAACCTGCCGTCAATATCTATCCGAAAAAATGTCCTTGCGCCTGCATAAAAATGCACATCG
>JACREW010000246.1 GCA_016212685.1 Nitrospirota bacterium | reverse complement strand
GATAAATGGGCTTCCACGCCTCTTCCATATCGGTGAAGAACATCATGACGACCTTGTGTATTATCTTCTGCTCTATAGGCGTAAATTCCCTTCCTTCGGGCTTGTAATATCCCTTCCCGGTGCCTCCGAAAAAAAATTCGATAAGGCTGAATATCATGGGCGCGTCAAACACCAGAAGGCCGAACCCACGCAAGGGATCCATCTTGAATATATTTATGCTCGAAGGAAAAGGCACTCCCCGCATAAAGTCATAAAACTTTGTGATATTTACATTCACGTTCGTTACATCCACCATTCTCCTTATCGCGGCGGAAAGCGATAACCGGAAATTCCTCGCAAGCCTCTCATTGGCGATGTCGAGGGAGGGCATCCTTCCCCTGACAATCTTCTCCTGACCGGTAAAGTCATACAGCTTTACCCCCGATACCTCTTCTACCTTCTCGGTCTCTACGTCGCCGTGGGCAATCCCTTTTAACAGGGCATCGACTTCTTCTTGCGAAAGAATATCTTCCATTCTACTCCTTTTACTGCATTACAAAATCGGTAAGATAGACGTTTTTTACCGAATTCTCTCCTAAAATCTGGTTGATCCTGATATTTATTTCATCCTTAAGTTGCAATTTACCTTCAGGCGAGATAAGCGCGTCGGATGTCTTTGCAGTAAGCAGCGTAATAACGGCATCCCTTATTTGCGGGCTTTTTGTCTTCGCCTTTTCCATTACGGCGGGACCTGAAAGTTCGAGCTGCAACGATACCTTTAAAAACCTCGTTCCCGTAGGATCGCTAAGGTTAACGACAAACGGCTCAAGGGCCAAGGTTACGCCGTCCTCAGCCTTTGCCGCTTCTTTTTTAGCCGCCTTATCGCCGCCCGATTTAGTAAAAAACAGAAATGCGCCAGCGCCGCCGGCAATCACCGCAACTGCAATAATGACGATTAAAATTAATTTTTTCCCTTTCTTCTTCTTTGGCTCCTGCCCCTCTTCTTCCCCTTCTAACTTCGCATCCTTTTCGTCAACCATAAAACCTCCCTTTTTAACTCCCCCTCGCCCCCTCTTAAAGTAAGAGGGGGTTGGGGGGAGTTATTTCACAATATTCTCATATATTCCGTTACGCTATAACGCAATTGCTATGCCAATGAACATCCTATTGATTTATAATGATTTTAGGCGGGATGAGTCAATAAAATGACGGTTATACCCTGAAATTCGGGATATAACCGTCAAAGCGTTAACTGTGATCTATGAATAAACTATCTCTTAATCGACATCAACTCGCTCAGGAGGTCGTCCGTAGTGGTAACGGCCCTCGTATTGGCCTGAAAGCCTCTCTGGGCTGCGATCAGCCTCACAAATTCTTCCGCGAGGTCTACGTTGCTCGTTTCAAGAGAGCTTGCCAGAATATTTCCTCTTCCCGAAGTATTCGCTGCTCCGATAATCGGGCTGCCGGAATTGGCGGACTCGCTGTAAATATTCTTGCCTTGCTTTGAAAGACCTGTCGGTGAAGTGAACCTTGCGAGATAAACCTGTGCGATGTCCTGAGTCTGGCCGTTGGTAAATGTCCCTGTAATTATGCCGTCCTTGCCGACAGAAAGGCTCTTCAAACTGCCCGATGAATAACCGTCCTGAACCTGAAATGTAACTGAATTTGCAGAGCCGAACTGCGTAGAGCCGGTCAGTCCGCTGCCTCCCTCAACAGTACTCGTTCCGAAATCTAACGCTATAGGCTGGCTTTGCGTAACGCCGCCGGAGAAATCGAAGTCATTATACTGCTGAATATCAGCCACGAGTTTGCCCTCGGTATTAAACTCAAGGTATCCCTGTCCTCCTACAGATGTCTCTCCTGTCGTGCTGTCGGAAGCCTGAACCACAGAATACCAGTGCCATGTATTTCCTGTCTCTGCCGCATCCTGGGTTAGCGTCTCGTTCTCCTTGGTTTTTCTGAAATATACTGTAGTCAGATGGCTGTTGCCGAGAGAATCGTAAACGGTTATCGACGTAGAAAAGTCAGACGTATCAGCGGCATCCAGAGGGTTAAACCCTACAGCCACATATTCAGGAACTGACGTAGCTGTTGTTGCTATAGTCTCATCCACAGACTGATAACCAAGTATCTGCTCAAGCGTTGTAGATGAGTTTGAAAATTTCATTGTAACAGACGCTGCCTCGCCGTTCTTTATATAGAACTTCTTGGCGTCCTGGTCATAATAAACCTTGACGGCGTCTGAAGCGGCGCCTGCGGCAACTATCTTGTCTTCAAGTTCTTTTGCAAGCCCGTTAACGGTATATGTGTTTGCTGTCAGAGTAATGGTCCGGTCTGTTCCGCCGCTATCGGTAAATAGAAGGGTGTTATTAGTCGAATCAATGGTAAACGTCCCGGTTCCGCCGTCTCCGACAATCGTATAATCGCTTGTCTGTGCAGCTCCTGCAGCATGGTTCTCTGTTGTAAAACCGAGCAGTCTTTCCGCTGTTGAACTTGCATTTTCCACCTGCATATCGAAAGCCGCATTGCTTGATGTTATCGTAAACTTATGCGTGCTCGAACTGTATGCAACTGTATACGTATCAACGCTCGCTGCTGTAAGCGCAGTATCCACTGCCGTAGCAAGCTCGGATGCCGTATAGGAACCCGTTGCAATAGTTGCAGTTTTACCTGCTCCTCCGGAATCCGTAAAAAATATTGTCTGGTTTGATGCACTGACAACAAATGTATCAGGCGTGGGGTCATGCACAGTTGTTGAAGAATTAAAATTTGATGATACTTCAACATTTTCTGTCACCTGTGGCGGGCTGTTTAAGGACGATACGTTTATTGTAGCCACCTGCCCGCTCTGGCTGCCCTGCAGTATTTTACCCTGCAGCTCAAATGCGTCAGGATTCACGATATTGCCGTCCTTGTCGAGGGTAAACAGACCTGCCCTCGTATAAAACTCCGCGCCGGAAACATCGTGCAGAATGAAAAAGCCGTCTCCGTCTATCGCCAGGTCGAGGGGGTTCGACGACGATTCAAATGTGCCCTGCGAAAAAAGAGGGGTAATTGACGATACGAGAACGCCTCTTCCGACCTGAAGGGCGGAAGTTCCGCCTAAAGACTGGCTTAAAATATCTCCGAAAGCCGCCCTGCTTCCTTTAAAGCCGACGGTATTGGCATTGGCTATGTTATCGCCTATTACCGAAAGAGCCTGCCCGTTTGCGTTAAGACCGCTGACCGCCGAAAAAAGTGATGTCAACATTCCCATGGTAAAACCTCCTTAAGCCGAGAATATCGGATTTTTGATTTCTTTAATGTCGTTGTACTCGATCTTCTTGGTAGCATCCACCTTATTACCATCCTTATCGGTTTCCTTATACGCAACCGTAAGATACGTTTTACCCAATTCAATGCTCATATCCTTGACCGTTCCTTCAACGCCGGTGCTGTCTTTTACCTTCATTCCTATCAGGCTTATTCCCATGACCTGCTCCATCGTCCTGTTCATTTTGCTCGTCTGTTCGAGGCTGCTGAAACTCGCCAACTGTGCTATAAATTCCGTATCCTTCATCGGATTGAGAGGATCCTGATTTTTCAACTGGGCTATCAAGAGTTTTAGAAAGGCATCCTGATCCAATGCTCCGCTTTTTTCCTTTGCGGCGCTCTGTGTCGATCCCGTATACAAACTGTTGCTGAAGATAGGCGCTGTTGTTGCCATAATTTACCTCCCTTTATGCGAAATAGTCATAAAATTTGAATTTCTGCTCTTTCTGTTGTTTTTGCTGCTGTTGTCCGTTCTCGGCATGATGCCTTCTTCCCTCATCCGGGTAACGGTCTTCTTTTACATCCACGAAAAACTCGCTCAACTTTATCCCCGACTCTTCGAGCGACGCTTTAATATTGGGCATAACAGTCGAAAACATATCTTTAACTGCCGCCGATTCCACTTTAAAATCGACCTTTAATACGCCGTTATCCATAGTGAGTTTTATGCGTATGCTTCCAAGGTCGGGGGGGTCGAGCTTTATAATAAGATGTTTATCCCCTGCGCCGAGAGTTTTCGCGATAGGCTCTCCGAGTTCATGCAGCCTGCTCACATGCACCGGTTCTTTCACGGAGGAATTTGAAACCGAGGGCTTATCCCCTGAATTTTGTATGGAAGATATTACGGGTTGCCTGTCTACAGGCGATTGCTCGCCCGCGCTTACCTTCTTATCAACCTTTTCAAAGCCTTCGGATTCAGCCGACACAACCTGCAATTGCAGAGAAGCTTCAGCGCCGTCTTTTATGCCCTTTGAAGCGATATCAAAAAGATTAGGCTGTATTTGATTTTTGGAAACAGTGTCGGCATGTATCTTAAAATCCTTCAATGAAAACTGAAACGTATCTTTCTTTTCTGAGACATCGTTAACCGGCTGTTCGTTATTTTCACCGGTCATTGTCGTGGTCGTTACCTTAACGCTAAACAGGCCGCTGTCTTTGTTGTTGTTATTATCATTGCCGCCATTGTTATTATTATTTTCGGCTGATATATTGGTGTGGACTTTAATTTTTTGCATTCCGTCTTCCGACTTCATCAAAGAGGTCAAAACAACATTGCCGTTATGAGACTGCAAGATCGTATTGCTCATTTCATTTACAGGCTGTTTATTATCGGATACGACAACGGCATTGGGGATCCCTGCAATCTGCGCTTGTGACATAAGCTGCTGAAGAATTTCTGTAAGACCGCCGCCTGCAGTTGCATTGCCGTCTTTTCCCGCTAATAAATCTATTGCGAGTTCGTCTATATTTACCGGCTGCCCGTCTTTATTTAAAACCAAGCCGTTCTGCGTATTCATAATGCTGTTGTTAAGGCCGGATAATATGGCGCTGAGGATAGCGACAAAATCGCAGTTTCCGATGCCGCTTTGATCCCCCTGAACAGCCGTCGCAAAAAGCGGGTTGGCATTGGCATTGGTATTACCGGCCGCGTTAACCGCATTCGGGTTGGGCATATTAGGCTGTATCAAAACATTGAGCATATCAACCTCCGGATTGATTTCAGAATTGGATATGCAATAGGCGTGCCAACCTTACAAAAAGGCATGGAAGGCATGGAAGGCACGGCTACAAAGCCTTTACAAGTGCCGATTTACGTTCAGGGCATAGATATTAAGCGAAAGTACTCAATAACTAAGCACCGATGCGGATGACGGGAAAGCGTATGCAGGTTGAAAATTTCGCCGGTAAAGTCTTTTCCGCCATGCCTTCCATGCCTTTTTAATGTTTGATTGCAAGTTCCGGAATGTGAGGCGTGCCAGAGTTATAGCCATGATGGAAGACAAAGCATTAGAGCGGCCTGAATCCGCCGGCAAATAATTTTAAAGATAAAGCAGGTATGGATGAAAAGCCTTTAGCAGCGATACCTTTTATAACTCCCCCCATCCCCCTCTTATTTTTAAGAGG
>JACREW010000242.1 GCA_016212685.1 Nitrospirota bacterium | reverse complement strand
TTCAGCAAGCTCAATTTCAACCAATGGAAGGACTGTTGCTAACAGTCTTGAGACCCTATCAGGTTTAGCGTTATCAACACGCAAAGAAATTACGCTCGGCCCATCAAGCCCGCTCTGAGCTATAATTGCGGAAAAATCTAAATCCTGCGTAATGATTACGGCCTTTTCTTTATAAGCAAATCCGACAATTTCATTATCCGAGGATGTTGCAGGGAGTCTATCTGTAACGCGGATGATGTTATACCCCTTATTTTTTAATTCTTCAACCGTAAGAGGAGAAATGTGAATATCGGCTATAAATTTCAGCTTCATTTTTATTAAGCATGCACAGGAACAGGACGATGAAATTCTCCTGCAAGCCATGCCGCATACTCAATAGTTTGAAGAATATCCTCTTCTTCAAGTTCCGGATATGCCTTCAGAATTTCTTCATGGTTCATGCCGGAAGCAAGCAGTTTGAGAACAAAGGCAACAGTAATGCGCATTCCGCGTATTGTCGGCTGTCCCATGCAAACTTCCGGATTGACGGTTATACGTTCAAATAATTTAGCCATGTCAACCCCCCCCTTAAAAGTATTATATCAGTCCTTATGTCTCAGTTGCACAAAAATCTCGGGCTTTTCAGCGGCAGTAACAGCATTGACTGAAACAATAAGCAGAGCGAGGCTTATAAATATCTTTTTTACAGGAGAGGTTTTATACATCTCACACCTCCATTCGAATCATTTACCTCGAATTATATCAGCGCAACCATAGCAGGTAAGGGTAATTTTCACATCATACCTTTCGCAGTCTGATTTTCACTCCCATATCTTAGACATATCCCTAAAAGGAATAGTGACAACATTTTTGGCTATGGGATACGATTCATTGCCGGGATAAACAATGAACCCTCTTTTGCAGCCTATGTCGTTCAGGGAATTCCAGAAACCCTTGCTCACAACAGGAGCAGATGAATACTTGATTTCAACGCCCACCGCTTTATTCTTTTCATTAATGAGCGCAAGATCCAGTTCAGCGCCGGCGCTTGTGCGGTAAAAGAAAGCCCTCCAGCCCTCAGGCATTGAAGATATTATCTGTTCTATAACGAATCCTTCCCATGATGCTCCGGCCGATGGGTGCGAATGCAGGTCATCAAGGCTGCGCATCATAAGGAGGCCGTGAAGCATGCCTGAATCCCTGATATAGACACGCGGAGATCTCACGATTCTTTTTCCGATATTTGCATGATATGGGAGCAACTGCCGGATGATAAAGGTATCTTCAAGAATATCCAGATAGTGACGAACTGACGGCGCGGATACGCCTAAACTTCCTGCAATCCGGCTGGCGTTCCAGAGTTGCCCGTGTGAATGAGCAAGCATAGTCCAGAATCTCCTTAACTGAAGAGCCGGAACTCTTATGCCGAGCTGTGGGATGTCCATCTCAAGATATGTCCGCATAAACGCCTCCCTCCACTCAATGCTCTCCTTATCATTTCCGGCAAGGTAGCTTTTGGGAAATCCTCCGCGCAGCCAGAGTTTATTGATATCCCGGCATCCAACCTCGGCAAGAGTAAAAGGCGTCAGTTCGTGGTAGCGTATCCTGCCTGCAAGGCTTTCAGAAGCCTGCTTTATTAGGCTGGGAGATGCAGAGCCGAGAAGGAGGAACCTTCCGGCAACCCTTTTCTTGTCCACAAGCGCTCGTATAAGCGGAAAGAGCATCGGCATACGCTGCACTTCATCAATAATCACCAAGGTGTCTGTAAACTGCCCCAGAAACAACTCAGGAGACTGCAATTTGTTTATGTCCGAGGGCAGCTCCAGGTCGAGATATACGGCCTTCTTTCCTATATTCTTCAGGAGCATCTTTGCAAGGGTTGTCTTACCCGCCTGCCTCGGTCCGATTATCCCGACGACAGGGAATTTTTTCAGCGAGCGTCTGATATGCCCCTCAAGAGACCTGCGTATATACATGCTTGAATATTAAAACATTATCTTTCAATTTGCAAGGAATAAATAATTGAGGAATATAGTTCTCTTACTTCGTCTTTGCCGTATACACGCCGTCCCAGTCAGCGCCGGGAGGGTTATCAATAAACTCGGCGCATCTCTCGGCGAACATGCCCGCGGACTTGTCGCCGTTTTCGGATTCGAGCCTTTCGAATATCTCTTTTGCCTCGTTAAAACTTTGCTTTCTGTAAAGCCCTAACGCCTCTTCAAATTTCTCGGCAACAGCTTCATCCATAGACGCGGAAAGCTCATAAATAGTTACCGGCTTGTCCTTGCCCTTAACCTTTATAAAATCCAGCTCCCTGAATCTTATTTCTCCCGATACCTGCTGCAAAAGGCCGAGGGTCTTGAGTTTATCGAGCGTGAATTCGGTGAAAATTATATGTGTCTTATAAATCTTATTCATGCCTTCAAGCCGTGATGAAAGGTTTACGGTATCGCCCATCGCGGTATAGTCGAACCTTACATCCGTTCCCATGTTGCCGACAATTACATCTCCCGTGTTTATGCCGATGCCGATATCCACCGCAGGTAATCCGTTTGCCTTGAAATCTACATTAAGGTCTTTCAGTTTCTCCATCATGACAAGGGCGCTCCTGCATGCCTGAAGCGGATGGTCTTCTACGTCGAGCGGCGCGTTATACAATGCCATTATGGCGTCGCCTATATATTTATCGAGCGTGCCCCTATGCTGAAGAACTATATCCGTCATAGGCCCCAGGTATTGATTAAGCAAATGCACGAGTGCTTCCGGCGTAAGTTTTTCAGAAATAGTGGTGAAACCCCTGATATCCGAAAACAAAACCGTTATATTCCTTTTTTCACCTCCAAGCTTAAGCATATCCGGGTTTTTCATTATCTCTCCGACAAGGGCAGGCGATACATAACTTGTAAACGCCTTTTTAAGAAACCTGCTGTGTTTTTCTTCTATCAGGTTTCTGTAAGCCTCAGAGCAGAGATATGCCATTGTTATTGACGCAATTGGAAAGAGAACCGAGGTATTGAGAAGATAATTTTTAAAGACCATAAAGTTCACCGAAAAATAAAGGCCGAGAACCGTTAAAAAAAGCGCGAGCGCTATGATCGTCCTCTTTATAAAACTCAACGATGTTGTCAGCATCAGGGCGAAAATTATGATAAAGGCCATGTCCAGCATTGTTACGCGGCCGTCCCTTATGATAAAACTATTTTGCAAGGCGTTCGACGCGACCGTTGCATGAATCTCCACACCCGGAAGCACCGGGTCTACAGGGGTAGTACGCAAATCGGACAGGCCGATCTCTGTAGGGCCTACAAAAACAACAGTATCATTCAGGCTGCCGGACTTCAGCCGGTTTTTGATAATATCTACTGCCGGAATTGTCTTAAATGTTCCGCCCTTGCCGTAATAATTAAGCGTGAGCTTGCCGGATTCATCGACAGGCATACGGTGATTACCCATAAGAAGATTGTCCACGCCGTATTGCGCGGCTTCAAGGATTATCTCGCTGCCGAGGTAATGTCTCAGCGCGGACAATGCTAAGGACGGATAAACATTTCCATCGTAAATCATCAAAAGATTCGAAGACCTCAAAATGCCGTCGCTGTCTTGAATAATATTGAAAAAGCCCGCGCTGACGGCGGATTGCGCTATTTCAGGGATATTCAGTTCGACCGAAGAATAGCCCGCAATCGGCACATCCGTTGCATTGTCCCGTATCTTCAGTATCTTTATGCGTGATTGTTCCAGAGCCGAAAGAGAGCCTGAATCAGACTGTTCAGTCTCTTCCCTGAAAAAATAGCCTCCTACAACACTGCCTGAACTTCGAAATGCATCGGCGAGTTGTTTGTCGGATCCGGGATTTGAAGGTTCGGAAAAAACAATATCCAGAGCGATTGTCTTTGCGCCGTACAATTTCAGATTCTCGACCAGCCGCGCAATTATCTTCCTGTCCCACGGCCATCTGCCGAGTTCATTTATGCTCTTGCCGTCTATGGCCGCAATAATTACTCTCTTGTCAGGGACAGCGGTTCCGCGCGTCTTAAGCCTGACATCTTTTAATTTGAGATCGACGGCATTAAAAAAATCGATCTTCCGCGAATAGATAAAAATGATAAGGGCGGCTGAGGCAAAGCCTATTGCCGTGAATATTACAAACCTATGCAATTTCATAGCCGCCCTGATATTACCTCTTTATCGCCACAGGGAAATCAGGCACTGTGCTCGGTTTTGTGGTAGTAGGCGTCTGTCTTCCCTTTGTCAGTTCCTTCACCCTTTCTGAAAGATAAAGGTCGAGCATGTTTACCGTTATCTTGCCTTTGCCCGTGTAATCAGCCTTTCCGCTTATGCCTTCGACCAATGCCTTTGTGAACGCGCCGTTTCCCCATGCCCTGTCTTCGAGCGAATATTGATTGCCTGTTGATGCGGCAAAAACTATCGCTCCGTTTTCAGCGCTCGCAAGCTCATTGACAACACCGGTGATGTCTGTCGCGCCCCTTCGAGCACCCAGAATATTGCCTGAGTAGCATGTATCGATAAAGAGTACCGTCTTGCCCGCGAGAGAGGCTACCGTATTTTTAATATCCGAAAACGCGAGGCCTGTCCGCTTTAATTTCTCGATATTCGCGTTGACCGGCAGAAAATAATAAATACCCGTGGGGTCGTTTACTCCGTGCCCGGCGATAAAGACCATAGCCACGTCCTTGCTCGTCGTCTCTCTCTGGAGCCATTCAAGGCCGTCGAGTATCTCGTCCTTTGTTGCCTTTTCATCGGTAATGGTCTTTACAACAACATCCCTATAAATTCCGCTCTTCTGCCTCATAAGCACCCCTGCAAAATCCGCAGCGTCCTTTGCGGCGAATTCGAGCTTTAGGCTTTTATCCATATATCTGCTCACGCCTACGGCAAGGACATAAAGCTTGGGCTTGATAATAAATTCTTCCTTTTTAACAGGCCCTCTCCACTTAAGCCTTACAGTGGCCGGATCGCTTACGGAGAACCTGTTTTCTGCGACTATGGAAAGCTCCACGTCTTTTTCTGGAATTGTGACCTTCATTTCCATTATGTCTTTATCCTTAGGCACTATCTGAATACCCCTCTGCGAAGAAGCAGGTCTTCCGTCAATCAGCGCCCTCACGCCCGTTATAGGTTCTCCTGACGGCATGCGGACGCTGTATCTGACTGTAATATCGGCAGAGGATACCGTCGTGTTTTCCGCGGGCGAGACGATGGTAACCACAGGCGGAAGCATTTTCTGAATAACCGCCTCCTGACGGCTTCTTCCGGATTCCTCATTCGCAAGTCTTACCGCTTCTGCTTCATCGATGGTATTGAAAATCTTTGCCACTACATCAGGCCTGTAATATGTCGCCCTGAATTTGGATATCGGGAAGAAGTATGCCTCGCTCTCTTTACCGTTGTTTAGATGCCAGCCGATTATATCGTCCGCTCCGGGAGAGGCGTCGTAGTATCCTGAGGGCGTCCATAGCGCCCACCTCTTTTTATCTTTGTGCGGGAAAAAGGCCAGAAGCTCTTTTCCATCGCTCATGCGGTACCACCTTATGGTACCGTCTCCGAATGCCGCGAGCGCGATTTTGCCGTTGCCCGAAATATTCACGCTCCACGCTACGCCGGGGATAGGAATGCTCCATTTTTCATAGCCGTATCTGTCAAAAAGTCTGAGGTTCCAGTCGGCGCCGTGCAGGATGCCGTTTCCGTCGGGCGATATGGCGATACTCCGCGATGTTTCGTATTGCTTTATTTTCAGCGGTATGCCGTTCAGTTTGGGATTGTAGTTATCGAGCCAGTCCGTTATGTTCAATCCCGGAGCGGATGTTACGGGAGTTTTAAGCTGGCCGGAAGGCTGATAGCCGGGATCGATCGTCAGGAGACGGTCGGGGATCGAGAACCTGGCGGGCGATTTCCCCCATACGTCATAGCCGAACTGGATGGTAGAACCGTCGTATGATACGGAAAATACTTCATTGCTGTTTCTAAAGTCAGCTACGGATGGAGTTTGGTAAATCACCCTCTTGTCATACGCGTCAAAAATACCGAAGGCCGGGTCGTATGCCCCGTAGACAACGCCTCCATACCTTAAAGGATGCATATGCAGTATCGTATTTTCCGATGCGACCATATCTATATATCCGGACCTGCCCTCATCGCCCCATTTAAGCATGGCGAATTTCCATACGCCGGCGAATACTTTCTGATACATGCCGCCCGCGTAGATATACCTTCCGTCGGCTGACCATGAGACAACAGCCAGATTGCCGTTGTTTACCCCTGCTGTGTTGGGCGAGTAAAGATATGAGAGGTCCCTCCCTGAAAGCACATCTACCTTCGTCGTATCATTAAACCCGACGACAATCTTCGAACCGTCAGGCGAGAAGCTTATGCCGTAAGGCTTAGTTCCGCCTGGCGCTTGCTTTTTTGCAATCAACTGGAAATTCCTGTCATAAAGGCGTATGTAACCGTCCCACGATACGGTAACGAGCCTGCCTTCCCTGTCGAAATCGGAGCCATAGCTGTCGCTGCCGTAATTCGAATCTTCGGCTACAAGGGAATAGTCCGACGTGCGATAGACCTTTACGCCGTATACATTCCATAAAGTCACGGCAAGATACCGCCCGTCCTTTGAATAACTAAGATTGAATATCGTCGCGTTCAGCCCGGATATCCTTTTTATAAGTCTTCCGCTTTCACGGTCGAATAAATAGACGGATGCATACATGTTATCCCACTGCTGTCCCGTCCATCCGGCGCAGGCGATAGTTCTGCCGTCAGGAGACATGGCAAGCGCGTAAACCTTGCCTTCATTGCCGTCTCCCACCGGAATCCTCAATATCTTTATCAGCCTGCCTGTGGATAAATCCCATACTCGGACAGTTTTGTCGTCGGCTCCTGTGGCAAGGTATCTGTTCTCCGCATCGATGCCTATCCTCTTTATAGCCGCCGTGTGCATGCCGGTCTCTATCCGGAGTATCGGCTCCGAAGGAGGCTCTGCAGCCTTTATTTCAGCGCATGGGATAAAAAACAACGCGGCTAATACGGCTATGATCACATAGGGGACTGTCCCGGAATTACGGGCAAAGCCGTAGATTCGGGACTGTCCCCGTTTAAAAACAGATGTCAATATACAATTTATGCCTTTCATCTTTACCTCCCGGTCTTTATAAGTGCTTTTTCTTCGAAGAATTCAGACGCGGCAGAAGCCTTGCTGCCCATCTTCTCTTTTAACTTCACTGCCCTCGTCATGCCCCCTATGTCCTTTTCTTTTGTCTTAACTTGATAAATCCCTCCTTCAGCCTTAAGGCTGATTTCGCCGAGCTGAGACGTGCTTGCATAAACATATACGTTCTCTTCGCCGAACGGCGGACTGACCTCTAACTCAAAACGGTCATTGCCGGAAGGTATTTCATAAATAACGCCGCCGCTGAAGTAATTATCCGTCCTGTAGGGATTAGGCAGTAATTGAAGCATTTCGCCCTTCACATCCTTATACAGGACAGAGGCATAAAACGGCTTGTTGCCCTTTATGTAAATCCTGATCTTATCGCCGCTTACATATTCCTTTTTATCCGTCCATACCTGAACAGTCAGCGGAGCAGACGGGTCATCCGCTGACTGCTTGGACTTCGACACCTTCTCCATCGCCTTTTCATCCGGAACTACTTCGGCGCTGATCTTTACCTTATAGCAGTCGCCCGAGGAAGGGTCTTTATACCATCCCTTCTCAAGCACCCTGATATTCTTTAATGTTGCATTGGCATATGCCGACACCAAATCCTTTTCAAGCTCGAAGTCCTTGACGTGTGTTTCGCTTTTTATATAGCTCGACGCTGACTCCATAGCCTTTCTCTTGGCATCGGCTTCCGCAGCCTGCTCAGTCTGCCTCTTGGACTTGTCCTCTCCCATGCAGGCATAGCCTTCGCCTTGCGCGATCGTGGATTGGGCTGAATGGGCAGTATTAACAAAAAATGCAAAGATAATAAAGAGTGATAAAAGATAAATCTTCATTCTTCATTACTACTTCATAACACACATTCAACCTTGAAGTGCAACACCATAAGATGAAGCGACTTCAAGCGGTGTTTTGTAACCCAGACACTTTCTGGGTCTCTGGTTAATAAGAGACTCTATACGAGCCAGTTCCTCATCTGTTATTTTACTGAAGTCTGTT
>JACREW010000245.1 GCA_016212685.1 Nitrospirota bacterium | reverse complement strand
GTTGCGGCTTTCGAGAAGATGCCCTTGCAGCAAGCATTTGCGAGGGCGGATTACAGTATGAACACTGAACCGAATTGTAACCAATTGGATCTATTCGGTTCTTAACCGGACACTACTGCGGTTGTTTATTAATTTATTTTTTCTTTTTCTGCTATGATTCTTTTTGCTTCTCTTAAATCTATCTTTGCATGATGACCGTGCTTTTCTAACAGATGTAAAAGATTTGAACCATTTAATAGAGTCAGCGGCTTTCCTTTTGCAAACTCATATGCATCAGGGCCATAATCAGCAGTTGAAACCAGAATGCCTTTTGTTGCCCCTTCATTTACAACGGTACCATATAAATCACGCACAGCCGAAACCCCGACAGTATTAGTATATCTCTTAGCCTGAATCACTATTTTCCCGCCTCGAATTGGATCTGGATCAAAAGCGATGGCATCAACACCGCCATCTCTGCTTGCTTGAGTTACTCTAACTTCGCCGCCGTTTGTTTGAAATTCTTTTTCGAATAATTCTCGAATTAAATGTTCAAAATCTTCCCAATCCATTGCCGCGATGTTGGTTGTATTATCAAGCTGATTTGCAACAGCGTAGCTTTGCACAAATCTCTTATCGGCTTTATTAATATGTAAAATCGGTTGAACGGGGGTTAAACTGCTTAATTTACTGCTTGCCACACCCTTCAAGTTTTTGAAACATGTTTTAGGCTCTACATTACATAGATCGATATCGAGAAATTCACTTTTTTTCACTTGAACACTAAGAATGCAATTATTTTCCTCTTTTCCGGTGGCTTTATTTATTGCCTTCACCCACCCATTGAATGAAATAGCATCGATAGCATTAGCTTTATCTGCTTCGAATAATTCGTGAATCGACCGCAACGTAATTTTGTACATCGCCTCGTCAAGCATTTTATTTATTTGAGATTCTGTGATGTAACTTTCTTTCAATTCTTTTCGTGACGCAATATATTTCACTTCTTTTACTCTTGGAAAACATTCTATTGAGGGTAATTCATACTCCACAATCAAGATTTTATTGTCAGGGTTGTATTCCAATTCAAAGTTTTGAGGGAAGGTCTCAGGATAGACGGAATTATTCAAAACCATATCGCAATATTCAATGATCGAATCCGCATTTTGACTTAAATATGATTCTTTCATTTCATCAATTTTTGCGTTGAAAGCATCTTGCTCCTGCAAAAAAGCATTTTTTCTTTTTTCCCATTCTGAAATATCATTCTCCCATTTCTTCATGTCAATTTCTTCGAAATCATTATCAAGTTTTTTGTTAAGCTGGTCAATAGCCTTTTTCTCCTCTTCCCACTTAGAAACGGCTGCTAAGTACTTAGTCTCTGCTTCTTTAATCTTTCTTTCCTTTCTATATTTTAAAAGCAACATCTCCAGAAAAGTAAAAGCTGGTGATTCCTTTACCGGTGGGGGTGGATATTCGCTATGTTTTTTCTTGATGGGCTTTTCAGGTCTTTTCTCCGAATATTTTTCTTTTTTCTTCAGTTTTTCCCAATCCACTGCATCATTAATTGATAATGTATGCATAAGTAGACTGTCAATTTGTTTTAACGCTTCAATTGCTGCTTCTGTCCTGGAATTTGCTTCTTCAACATTGGCTTCTCTTTTTTCAGAAAGCTTGCGCCTATATTCTATAACATTCCACTTTTCGGTCCATTTCTGAGCTTGCAGATTGGCTTTATTTTGTAACATATCAAGCTCTGGGGCAGATATCAATTTGTGCTCATTCAACCCTTTGTGAAACATTTCGACTGTATATTTCAAAACACGTGTGCCGGAGACATTCCAATAAGCTTGCGCTTGTCCGACTTGAAGATGATCATTATTCTTGGTAGTTTTGACAGTAACATCACTACCTATCCATGTGTCTCCCCCCTCAATTTGAATTTGATCATTATTCATTCTTAATTTCCCTTAATCAAGAACTACAACGCAAAGCTCAGCTTCGAAACAACAACATATTATCTTACAGCTTCTATTGGCGTCATAACACTTATTTCTTTAAGCATTGCCAGCTTGGAGGCATCGAGTATTTCGATCTCAAGCGGTAATCCATCGCCGTCAAGATGGAGAATTACTCCTTCCTTTAAGTCTATCGAATCTACAGGTGTGCCATCCCTGAGTTCGATTAAAAGTATGTCGGCATCAGCCGAGTATTTGATCTTCATAAATCCCACCTCCCTTAAAATAACGCTCAGTATAAGGAAAGTATACCGTAACTAATACCGGCATTATACCCTCATACTCATAAACAGCCCTGACCAAATGGTCGCCGTATCTCCTGTGAGCGATATATCTGTTTCTATGACCTACCATTACTTCTTCGGGCAAAATCAATGTCTCGGCTACGGTCTCTTCTGTAATGCCCCACTTCTTAATTCTTTCTATTGCATGAAAGAGAAACAGAACCTTTAATATCTTGCCGGAAGCCTTAATACTATAGATGACTCCTTTAACATTCGGTTGTTTATCTATTATTTCTATCGTCATAAACGCCTAACACCATTACACCATTATACCCGAAATAGCCGCTTTTTAGTATAGGAATGAGTTAATTCCGACTGTAGCAAAATTGTAGCAGAAAATATCAAAAAAGACAGAAAATACGATAACGGATATAAAATATGTAATCCTTGCAAACCTTACAGCCTCAATGCTTTTAGCCCAAACCGTTACCGGCAGCCGATTTGCTTAAAAACTATCAAGTCTTACTCTCAAGACGATTTCGGGTCATCTCGCAATCAGAGACTTTATTTTCACCAACTCCCTGATGACCCTCCTCCTCCAAAACCTCCTCCACCCCCGCCGAAACCGCCGCCAAATCCTCCGCCGCCGGACCAGCCGCTTCTTCTGCCGCCCATCGAAGAACTTAATAATAGCAGGAGTAGAAGGCGCGGATGCTTTATGAAGAGGAAAATAACTACCCCTAATACAGCAAAAAGTATTATGGCATCAAAAAATCCAAGTCCTTTTTTGCCTTTCGCCGCCTGCCTGTCGCCCCTTGCCTTTACTTTCGGCATTCCCGTTATTTCTACGCCTTCATGTTCCGCTATCTTTTGCGCTATGACAACAGAGGCGTTGAATATGCCGGTACTGTAATCTCCCTTTCTGAAATGAGGAACAAGGTGCTGTCTTCCTATGGAACCTACAAGGCTGTCGGGCAATATTCCCTCGATCCCGTAACCGGTCTCGATCCTGTATTTCCTGTCATTCAGCGCAACGGTTATCAAGACGCCGTTGTCTTTGCCATTCTGTCCCGGTTTCCACCTTTCGGCAATTTTAAGAGAAAAACCCTCGATGTCTTCTCCATCGAGGCTCTGCACGGCAAGAATAAACACCTGTGCGGTCGTCTTCTGCTCAAGTTCCTTGAGATATGCATTCAGCCTCGCTTCCATATCATCGTTTATTATTCCTGCGAGGTCATTGACATAGTTGGCAGGAACCTTCGGAGGCTCGGGAGTAGAGGCAAAAGATAAAGATGAGATTAAGATTAATGCTAAAGTTAAGAAAAAAAAGAGGGGGATTTTTATTTTAAAGCCTGATTTCATCTACTATCTTGCCTATGGCCTCTGTGGCCGAATAATACTGCTCAAATGAGGAGCCGAGGTCTTCTTTGGACAGGGCGATCTTCTTTCTTTTAAGTAAAAGCATCCTTTCAAACACAGCGGTATCTGTCCCTGTTATTTTCTGGAGTGTTGCGACAACGTCATGTTTCGATATAGGCGGTTCCTTGCCTAACAGATAAATGATAGCCCTGAAAAGAGGCATATAGCCCGTAATGGAAACCGAAAGCCTTTCCGTGAGGATTTTTTTATCGCCGAGAGAAGATATATAACCCTGCCTCAATCCGATAAGCTTCGTCTTTATCTCGCGCTCGCACTGAAGTCTCAAATGCGGCCTGTTAATCTCCAGGTCCCCGAATATATCCTCTCCGCAAACGGTTTTATGGATATTCTTTATGTCGAGAAACTCTATGGGGAAGACATCGAGCGACCCCTGTATATACTCAGGCGTCATAATCAGAGGAGCGGCAACGCCTTTTTTAACGTATTTTTTCCCTAAAGGCGCGAGGAATTCGATAAAGCCGAAATCCATTTTTTTGAGGACTATTACGGAATTAATGTCCGAAGCCTTTTCGTCGAAATCCGCTGTAGTAGAACTGCCGACGATATGAATCGAGTGGATATTGCCGTCGCGGCTCTCCAATATCTCTCCGATAAAGGGAACTATTCTATTGGAAACTACAGGATTGAGTTCTTCAAGATGCAATTCTTTCATACGGGTGATTATAACATATCAATGCATATCGACATGCATCGCAGCCTTTCCCCTTTTCATAAAAAACAAAAGCGGCAATATGCATACCAATATGATACTCGTAAGATAAAAGGCATCGTTGAACGACATCATCGACGCCTGCCTGAGCAGTTGCTCGTAAATCCCCGCAAGGCCGCCCTTTTGAGCAGTGACGCCTTCAAAGCCTTTATACTGCAATATCTGAGCGCTCTGTAGGGAAGCGACCTGATAGTTCATATCGAAGGGCGTAAGATGCTCTACAAGACGGTTCTGGTGAAACTGGGACTGCCTTGAAAGTATCGTGGTCACAAAGGCCACTCCAAAACTTCCGCCCAGGTTCCTCAGCAGATTATATATCGCCGAGGCATTTCCCATGTCTTCTTTCTTGATTCCGGACATCGTGAGCGTAGTGAGAGGTATGAAAAAAAATCCCATTCCTACGCCGAGGATTATCCTCGGCCATATCACCGTATCGAAATCAGCGTAAAGATTGAATTTAGACATAAGGAACGTAGCGTAGGCGCATGTGATCAGCCCGAATGCCAAAAGCCCCTTCGGATTAACGGAAGTCACAAGCCTTCCTGCGACCGGAAGGGCTATCAGCGTGGCAATGCCTCCCGGCCCAAGCACTATGCCGGCGAGAGTTGCCGTATATCCCATTAAGGTCTGTAAATAGATAGGCAGAAGCACTATGCTCGCAAAAAGGTTAAAAAATCCGAAAAACATTACTATACTGCCGGTGCTGAAAGAAACATTCCTGAATGTCTTGAGATTTACTATCGGGTGCTCGGCAAACATCTCCACAACTATGAAAAGCATCAATGAGACTATTGATATGACGCTCAATACAGCTATAAAGTCCGAGTCGAACCAGTTTTCTCTTTCTCCCTTATCGAGGACTATCTGAAGACATCCGAGCCCTACGGCCAAAAGGGCAAGCCCCCAATAGTCTATCTTCATCTTAATCCGCTCCATGTATGGAGGGTCTGTAATAAAAAACATTGTCATAATAATCGAGATTACGCCGATGGGGATATTGATATAGAAAATCCAGTGCCACGACCAGTTGTCCGTAATCCATCCGCCCAGAAGCGGGCCGACGATAGGGCCGAACATTACACCTATGCCGAATATCGCCATAGCCATGCCGTGCTGTCGGGGCGGAAACGTCTCAAGTAGTATTGATTGCGAGATGGGCTGGAGCGCTCCGCCGCCTATCCCCTGAAGTATTCTGAAAAACACAAGGCTTTGCAGATTCCACGCGGAGCCGCACAAGAAAGAGCTTACGGTAAAAAGGGTTATGGAAAAAATAAGATAGCGCTTCCTGCCGAACATCCTGCTCAGCCAGCCTGTCATCGGGATTATGATAGCGTTGGACACAAGATAGGAGGTGATAGTCCATGTGGATTCGTCTATGCCCGCAGAGAGGCTTCCCCTTATATGATCGAGGGCGACATTCACAACTGAGGTGTCCACGATCTCTATGAGCGTGGGAAGCATGACGGTGAGAGCGATAATCCACTTATTCACTATTTCGCAATCACTGTCGGCGCTACCGACATGCCGATTCTCAATATATGCTCTTTATCCGTATCTTTATCGAGAATGATCTTCACCGGTATCCTCTGCACCACCTTCACAAACTGGCCTGTGGCATTTTCAGGAGGGAATAACGAAAACACCGCTCCCGTCCCTGCCATAATGCTGTCAACCTTTCCACCAAAAACCTTGCCGGGATATGTATCGACTTTTATCTTCACCTTCTGTCCCGGCTTTATCTTTCCGAGCTGCGTTTCTTTATAGTTGGCGACAACATATACGCCGTCCAGCGGAACCACCGCCATCAACGGCTGCCCTGCCTGAATCTGATTGCCTGCCTCGACCGATTTTTTCGTAACATAGCCGTCTGCGGGTGCGTAAATTTTCGTGTATCCGTAATTGAGCTGCGCTGTTTCGAGCAGCGCCTCTCTCTGTTTAATAGACGACATTATTATCGACTTTTCTACCTCTACCTGCTTAATAACCGCCTTCTGGGTCTCTACTGCGCTCCCGGCTTGTCTCAATTGCTCCTGAACGGCCTTTAACTGAGCAGCCGCTACATCATAGGCTGTTCTTGTTTTTTCGTATCTCTCTTTGGAAATAGCATCTTTTGCATAAAGGTTCTCCGCGCGTTTTAAGTCCCTTTCAGCCTGTTTCAAATTCGCATCTTGAAGTTGAAGATTCGCCCTTGCCGTCTCAATACCGGCATTTAGCTCGTTCAATCTTTTTTTAGATGCCTCAATCCTTGTCTCGACCTCCCATATCCTTTTCTTTTCCGCCTCGAATCCCGCCGATGCCTCCTTTACCCTTGCGTCATAATCCGGAGGTTCTATTTCCAACAGCATGTCTCCCTTCTTAACATACTGATTATCCTTCACCCGAACAGCCTTTACCGTCCCTGAAACTTTCGATGCTATGGTATGTACGCTTCCTTCCACAAAGGCGTCGTCGGTGCCGATATGCACGGCCTTATAGCCGAGATAAAAATACAGAAACACGCTTCCGGCTATCCCCATAAGCGCAAATAATACTAACGCTATTTTTTTTCTTCTGCCGCTGGTTGTCTTATTTTCTTCCATTTAAACCTCCGGAAATATCACTTATAGGCCGATACCAAATCCGTTCCTATCGCATATCCGAACCCGGCTTCTGCACGCCTCAACTCATATGCCGCCCTGTAATAATTCGTCTCAGCCGTTGTAAGAAGCGTTATCGCGTCGAGGACATCCGTAGCCGTGCCTATTCCTTCCTCGTATCTGACCTTATTGATCCGCAGATTTTCTTCTGCCTGCGCTACGGCGTCTTTTGTGACCCTTATCTTTTCCTCCGCGTTTTTGATATCGAGATAATTCTTCTCTACATCAAGTCTGATGTCGTCTGCAAGCTTTTTTCTTTGCTCGTTGAGCTGTTCTTTCCTGTGCCTGACCTTCGAGACTTCGGCCTTAGTGCTTCCGCCGCTGAATAAATTAAAATTTACGCCCATGACTATAGACCAGTTATCCTCCTGAAGCTGATAGCGGTTTTCTGCGTAATTGTATCCTCCCTGCGCGAACAATTTGGGAAAATAGTCGGATCTCTTTACTGTCTCTTCCAGTTCCGCAGCCTTTATCTCGCGGTCGATAATGCCGAATTCCACGCGCTGATTTTCGGCATTCGTCCATGCCTTTTCGAGCGCAGGCAGTCTATCGCCGGATATCGCATTAAGAGGCGCGTCTTCCACTTCCACCGCAGTGTTCAGCGGCCTTGAGAGAATATTATTTATCCTCGACGCGCCGATTGCCCTGAGATTTTTCAGGGTAAGCATTCGCTGCTTTGCGTCTGAGAGCCTGACCTCTGCCTGTAAAAGGTCGTTCTTCGTGATAACGCCTTCATTAAAGAGGTTCTTTGCGACAAGCCTGTGCGATTCGAGGCGCTCGACTTCCCTTTTGGAAACAGCGAACATCTTCTCGGTTTCGAGGAGATCGAAATAAGCTGTTATGAAATTCAAGGCAACGATATTTTTTGTAAGGTCTATGCCTAATTTCTTCGCGTCGAATATAGACTTGGATGCCTCATACCGTGATGTGTCTGCGCCGAATGAAAACAGGGTCTGATATGCGTTTATACCGTAGGATAGATAATTTCTTTCCGAAGTGTAGAGATTCTGTGCGCCGAGGCGCGCGCCGGGTTGATTCGATAAGAACGTCTGACTTATTGTCGCGTTAACGTTCGGAAGCATCCTCGAACGCGCGATCAACGTATCTTCATGCGACATATCCCTTTCACGGAATGAGATTTTTATAAGCCTGTTGTTCTCCGTCGCAAGCCTAAGCCCATCAGAAAGGCTCAACATTTCTGCCCATGCGGTTCCGGATATGAAAACCATGACGAAGAACGCGATATATAGTTTTTTTATTTTAATCATTCCGCCTAACCTCTTTTTTGTCTTTTTGTTTAACGGTGCCTCTCACAAAAATCCTCACAAATTCCCTTATCGTTTCATCTTTATCCACATGCCTGTATTTTTTATGCATCATCATTTCATGCACATTGAAATACGAAAAGAACATTCCTAAAAACGCCCGAGCCCCGAACTCAGCGTCGAACCGGCTCAGGAGTCTCCTCTTCCGCATTTCGTTAAAATATGCCGCTAAAATTTTTAATGTCTCATCGATAAAAGAATGATATAGCCTGTGTATCTTTTCTGGATACCTCTGTATTTCGGAATGCATTATCTGTATCAGATCTTTTCTCGATTCGAGCGTATCCAAAAATCTCTTTGCGATTTCGGTCAATGCCTTTTCATACGACATCGCTGCGGCTTCGGGCATAAGTTCCTTCAAAGCAGGAAGGAACGAATAGGTGTTTAATACATCCTCAAAGAGTTTCTCTTTTGATGAGAAATGCCTGAAAAGGGTAAGCTCAGCGATGCCCGCCTCTTTCGCGATTTCTTTGGTCGTTGCGCCGAGATAGCCCTTTTGGGAAAAGAGC
Organism: Nitrospirota bacterium; assembly: GCA_016212685.1. Taxonomy (GTDB): domain Bacteria; phylum Nitrospirota; class Thermodesulfovibrionia; order Thermodesulfovibrionales; family Dissulfurispiraceae; genus GWB2-47-37. Next base: position 3,553 of record JACREW010000245.1, on the reverse strand, counting down.
TTCAGGGATGCCTCCAATATTCTTTCTCCAGTTGATCGTGTCTCTTTCGGATTGCTCATTTTTAAAAACCTCTCTGCTAATGTAAGCGCTTACTTACATATTAAGCAATGACTGCGGCCTTGTCAAGAAAAAGATTGCACTACACTTTCAATTCATCTCGCATATCGTATAAAATGATTTATGCCTCTTGCCAAAGAAACCAAGATTTATAAAACATTTATTCTCTCCATAACTCTTACCATCGCCCTTGTTTTATCCGGCATATTTCTCGGCATGAGCATACGGACGCGGCAGCTTATCTACGAAGAAAATATTATCAGAGCGAAATCGCTTTTCAACAGCATTGTTTTAACGAGAAAATGGAATGCAGGTTACGGCGGCGTATACGTCGAGAAGAAGAAAGGGATGAAATCCTCCCCGTATCTTGAAAATCCGGATATTGAAACTGTTGACGGAAAAATCTACACCAAGAAGAATCCTGCCCTTATGACCCGCGAGATATCGGAATATGCGGAGCGTGAAGGCCTGTTCCGATTTCACATAACGAGCCTGAATCCCTTAAACCCGGACAATAAGCCGGATGTATTCGAAAAAAAGGCATTGAAACTGTTTGAAAGCGGCAAGAGGGAAGCATTCGGCGCCGAGGTGATAAACGGCAAGATGCATTTCAGGTATATGTCTCCCCTCTCGGTTGAAAAAAATTGTTTGCAGTGTCATGCAAAACAGGGATATAAAGTCGGAGATGTAAGAGGAGGCATAAGCGTAAGTTTCGACATCGAAAATATACAAAACAGGCTCAAAACCAACACCATCCTTATTATTGTTTTTGCAGTTACTACCACCACGCTCCTTCTGGGTCTTATCTACTTCTTTACGGCGCGATTGATAAAAAGGGTTTCCGACGCCCGGAAGGAAATAGAAAAGATGGCTATAACGGACGGATTGACAGGTATATTTAACAGAAAACATTTAATGCTGCGGTTTGAGGAAGAACTCAAAAGGGCAAAACGGCTGAAAAATGATCTGAGTTGTATTATTTTGGATATCGACCATTTTAAGTCTATTAATGACCGTTACGGGCATCTCGTCGGCGACGAGGTATTAAGGGATATAGCCAATCACATTACGCAGTCTATTCGCATATACGATATATTCGGTCGTTATGGAGGTGAGGAATTTCTGCTCGTTTTGCCTGAAACCAATTTCGAAGAGGCAAAAAATCTTGCTGAAAGAATAAGAGTTGCCATAAAAGAAAAACCCATTTGGAATATAAAAGTCACGGTCAGTCTCGGCATAGCATCCAGACACGATAAGGATGAATCTGTAGATGATATTATAAAAAGGGCGGACGACGGTCTTTATAAGGCAAAAAATTGCGGAAGGGACAGAGTTGGATGTGTTTAGATTCGATAGATTTCTTCTGTTCATAACTGCATTATTTATTTTGTTCCCCCCTGCATCATATGCGGAAACACGCATTCGCTGCGCGTCAACAACGAGCACTCAGAATTCGGGACTCTTCGATTACATCCTGCCAATATTCGAGAAAAAGACAGGAATAAAGATTGATGTCGTGGCGGTCGGCACAGGAGCTGCCATAGAGATAGGCAAGAGAGGAGATGCCGATGTGGTCTTCGTCCATGCAAAGGAGCAGGAATTGAAGGCTGTTGCGGAAGGATATTTTATAAACCGTCATGATGTGATGTATAACGACTTTGTTATCATCGGCCCTTTAAATGATCCGATAAAAATGAAAGGCATTAAATCCGCTTTAGAGGCATTCAAAAAGATTGCCGAAAACGGAGCGCTATTTGTTTCGCGCGGCGACAAGTCAGGGACTCATACAAAGGAATTATCATTATGGAAAAAGACAGCCATTGACCCAAAAGGACAGAAGTGGTATCTCGATGTAGGGCAAGGAATGGAAAAAACCCAGAGAATCGCGAATGAAAAAAGAGCATATACGCTGACCGACAGAGGAACGTGGCTTGCGACAAAGGATAAGGACAGGCTCGAAATGACAATCGTCCTCGAAGGAGACCCTGTATTATTCAATCAATACGGAGTTATGGCGGCAAATCCGCAGAAACATAAACATGTAAAATATAAAGAGGCGATGGAATTTATAAACTGGCTCATATCAAAGGAAGGACAGCAAATTATCGGGGCGTTCAAGGACAAACGCGGCAATCCTTTGTTTATGCCGAATGGAAGATGATTTAATGCCCTTAGAGGATGGGCTCGCCATCCTCTAAGGGCATACTTCCTTATTCAACAAAATATTGTTCCGGGATTACTCAGCTTGTTGGATCGCGGAAAGCTGCCATGCGCCGGTCCCCGTGGGCCTGGCGAAAGTCCAGTACTCCATAAATCTGACAGATTCCGTTTTGCTGCCCTCTATCACCCTGCCCGCTTCATCGGTTACATAATCAAGGACATTGGCCGTTATGGAAACGGTAATATAATCCCTGCCTTGCTCCTGCCATGCCTCGGTTAGTTCAACATTCCTCATGGCTATATTCTCAAGTCTGTTTATGCGCCCTTCCGCTTTCATTTTCGATATTTCAGCGCGCATTTCTTCAAATATCTCCGGCGCGAAGAGACTTAGCGCCGAATCCATAGCCCTGTTCATCCATGCCGCCTGAACTTTGAAGAATATGTCCGTCGCCTGTTCCTTGAACCTGTTTTCGTCGAATGCCGGGTCGAACTGTCTTATGTGGGACAGGCCTGTGTCAAGATCATTCCCATATGCGGCTGCAGGCGGTATATCCCTCAACGGCTGATAATTGTATCCGGGATCCTGCTCTTGTCCCCGGGATTCACCCGCATAAGCCGGGGCCTCCCGCCTCCTCGCCTTTACCATCTTGTAAATTACAAAGCCGATGCCTGCCAGGAGAAGGATTTCTATTATCCCGATACCGCCGAATCCGCCGCCACCGCCGAATCCGCCGCCGAACCCGAGACTTCTGAAGAGCATGGCCCCCAGAAAGCCTCCTGCAAGTCCGCCTGCAAGGCTTCTGAAAAAACCTCCGGACGGCGCCGGCTGCATAGGAGATGGGGATAAAGGCCTTTGCTGGGTCTGCTGGTTCTGATACTGGTTCTGAGACGGCGCGGGTCTCGACGGCTGGGAATAGGTCCGTGATCCCCTATTTCCGATGGAACTACGCCCGCTGGACCCGCCGCTTTTCCCTGCGCGTGCAAATGCGTTGTCCTCTAAATATAGAGCGAAAAATGCCAGTAATGCTATAAATATGAGCATCCTTTTCATTTTCATGTCTTACCCTCCTGATGGATTTGTTGGAAATATAATTATACATTACTCCGCGGGCTTTTATACAACACTTTCGACATCGCTATATCGCTATCCCGGATTTGAATTGTCATTTCAGGGGCTTGTAATTTATTATTCACGCTCAGTAGTGTCCGGTTAAGATGACCGGTCGTGGCTGAAAAGTATTGATGGGTGTTTATTTGAGAGGATTTATGAGTGTTTCTGATTTGAAAATAGATTCACAAATCTGGGATGGTTTAGTAATCGACCGTCCTGGAGGTT
>JACREW010000244.1 GCA_016212685.1 Nitrospirota bacterium | reverse complement strand
ATCGACATAACTACAAAATCGGCGTCCATAGACGAGCCGTCCTTGAAATGGAGCTTTTTATTTTTCGCATCATATTTTTCCGTGAGTTTCGGCCACGCGACCTGCGTGCCCTTTGCCTTTGCTATTCCCATCTCCGCGCCGAATGCCGCGGGTTTCTGTATGTCCACTGCCGTAACCGATTCGGCTCCGTAGTTGAACGCCTCGGAGCATACATCCATCCCGACATTTCCGGCGCCTATTACGACAACCTTCTTGCCTTTCAAATCTGGATGCTTGCCCGAGTTTATATCCTTGAGGAAATCATAGGCCGAAACGATATCTTCGGAGCCGGGGAACGCTATTTTTCTCGGCTGGTGCGCTCCGATCGCTATGATCACGACCTCACGGCTTTTATATATCTCGTCGAATTTTTCTTTTGTAACCCTTGTATTGAGGTGTAGGTTTACGCCGAGTTCACGGAATCTCGAAATCTCTTTTTCGAGTATCTCGTGCGGCAGGCGCTCTCTCGGTATGCACTGCTCTATCTTTCCGCCGAGTTTGTCCGCCGACTCGTAGAGATCGATGTCATGCCCCTTTAAGGCGAGCTGCCATGCGGTGCTCATGCCTGCAGGTCCGCCTCCGATAACGGCTATCTTATGTCCGGTAGCTGCGGCTTTTTTAGGAGCGGGCAGATCGAGAGCGAGTTTGCCGAGTTTGTCTATGTTGAGAGGTTTGTCGAGCCGGCCTCTCGTACAGCTCTGCATGCAGAGGTTAGGGCATATCTGTCCGCATACGGTCGCGGGCAGAGGGCTGTATTGAAGCACGAGTTCCAGAGCTTCGCTAAGTTTGCCCTGTCTGATAAGAGACGCCCTTTTGTGAGAAGGTATATGTGTAGGACACGCATACGCGCAGGGCGGGGCATATTTTTCATTCGCCCATACGGGCTTACTCCTTCTGTCTCCGCCTGTTGTTATATATGGAAGTAATGTCAACTCATGGTCTAAATATTCCGCGAATATGCCGCCCTGTCCGACCGCTTTTTCCCACATGTTTTTTCTGAAGTCGGACGTGGACATCTTGAACCATTTCCTCGCCCTTTTTTCTTGCGGCGTGTATGCCGTGAGCTTTTTCCAGTCGCTTGCAGAACGGGTAAGTTCTTTGTAATGCTCCATCCTGTCGATGGCTTCGAGATACGGCTTCATATTTGTTTTGAGCCACTGCCAGTCCTGCTCGGTGAGGTCGAGAAGGTTAACGTCTTTTTCGCTGTATCCCTGAATGGGGCCTCTGAAATATATTGTTCCGCCTACCATTCCCACGCAGGGACGGTAGCCGAGGATGTTTTCGGGATTTCTCGGATTTACTCCGCAAACTACCGCGATGCCGCCGGCCTTGAATTCCGCAAAGGAGTCGCCGACATTTCTGAAATACCACGACTGGGGCGGCTCGAATCTGGGGTTATGCTTTGTCATGGTATCGCAGCGCGCTCCGCCGCTTCCCTGAACATAGAGGATTCCCTGCGCAGCAGCGTTCCACGCGCCGTTGGTTACGTCGCCCAATACCGTTATCTTCGCGCCGCAGTTTATCCATCCCACATCGTCAGAGACGCTGTTCTTGACGAGTATCTCGGTGCCGGACATGCCCATGCTTCCGCATCTCTGTCCGACAGGGCCTTCAACGGTTATCTTTATTGCCTCTCCTCTCGGCCATATCCTTCCGCCGATGCCGTGCTGTCCGTCAGCGATTATATGCAGTTCGCGCGCGCCTTCCTGAACCGAATGCTGTATCCGTTCTTCGAGGATTTTTGAAGAAACCCTTTTGCCGCTGACCTTGCCCTTTATTGTTATGCCGGGGACAGTCCCGATTCTACGACTTCGCTTCGCTTCGTCCGTAAATCCGGGACAGTCCCCTCTTTCAGTCTTTTTGACCCTTGACTTTGCTTTAGCACGCATAATTTATCCCCAACCTCTCCGCCATTGCCTGATCGTCTATGCTTAATCCGTCCGACATGCCTATGGGCAGTTCGGTGCTTCTTCCCATAGGAGCGAATAGTTTTCTCAATTCAACATCCGCTGCCTTGAATACCTCTACGACCCTTTCGGCCACCCTATCGGAATCGAGCCTTCTGTAAAGTTTAGGGTCTTGCGTGGTGATGCCGCGGGGACATTTGCCTGTGTTGCAGAGATTGCATCGGTTGTATTCGTCCCCGAAGCAGTCCGCAGCCGCCTGCATTATATATTTCCCGATCGCTACGCCTGACGCGCCCAACATTATAAGCGCAGCCGCGTTCGCGGCAAGATTGCCTTTCTTCCCGATGCCGCCTGCGGCTATAAGAGGAAGCTCGTTCTGTTTGCCTTGTCTTACGAGGTCTAAATAACATTCCCTCAAATTGGACGCGATAGGGTGTCCCATCTTATCCATAGAGACGTTGTATGCCGCTCCTGTTCCTCCGTCCTCGCCGTCTATGCACAATGCTGCCGCGTATGGGTTTCTCGCAAGGTTATTTAAGACCGCGCGGGCTGTCTTTGTTCCGGAAATTTTAGGATAGACCGGAACCCTGAACCCGAATGCCATGGACATGGACTGTATCATTTTAGCTACAGCCTCTTCTATTGAATACTTTGTCTGGTGGGTCGGAGGCGACGCGAGGTCTACAAACTGAGGCACTCCTCGTATCTTCGCGATGAGCTTTAATACCTTTTGCGCCATGAGGAGCCCGCCGTCTCCGGGTTTTGCTCCCTGACCGTATTTTATTTCTATCGCGGCGGGGTCTTCGACCATGTGCGGAAGGGCGTGAACTATCTCGTCCCACCCGAAATATCCTGATGCGATCTGTATGATGAAGTATTTGAGGTATTTAGATCTCAAGAGCCTCGGCGGCATTCCGCCTTCGCCCGAGCACATTACTACAGGAAGCCCTTCAACTTCGTTGAGATATGCCACGCCCATCGCAAGGCCTTCCCACATGGGGGGCGACAATGCGCCTATGGACATGCTGCCTATCATTATCGGGAATATCTCGCGTACAGGCGGTATGAAGATGCTGTCCTTATCGACCGTTAATTTTCCGTTGACCATTTTTAAAGGCAGGTCTTCGGGAGGTAATATCCTTCCCAAAAGAGATCTTACCCTGAACTCGTGCCTTCCCGCATCGAGCGCCGGGTCCGTGAGCATCGATATCCTCGTGAATTTGAGCCTGTCGAGGGTTGATATGGAAGGGTCATTTCTCCTTCCGCCCCTCTTGTATCCGTCTCCGCCTTTGTTTTTGTAATGAAGGAATTTGTTCTGCGGATTGAATTCCGGCTCTATCGCTTCATTCGGGCATACGAGCGTGCATGTGCCGCATCCTGTGCAGTAACGCTCCATGTCGGTAACCTGCTCGACAACATGGGTGATATTTCTAACCGCTGCGGGTGTGGGGACAGGCCCTTCGGATTTAACGAGCCTCTGAACCTTTACAGTGGCTTCGATAGCCTTAACAGGGCATACTGCCGTGCACTTGCCGCACCTCTTGCACCTGTCGTCCCTCCATCTGATTACATATGGGAACTCTCTTAACGAGAGATGATGGTTGTGGTCTAATCTTAACCCTGAAGCTGGTTCCATACCTTAACCTCCTGCGCGTCGGGCGAGATGATCACCATATCGTATTTCATGGGGAATATGTCCTTTGCCCTGTCTCTCTTGGGGATAGCGCTGTCAACGCCGCATTCTTCGGACATCAGCGCATATTTTCCCTTTACGCCGCCTACGACGCCGGGCCTCAGTTTTTTCGCGTCCTGAACCATAAAACATGTGCCGTCCGGCGTGAATCCGATAACCATGTTAGGCCCGTCTATGCATAACGGCCTTAACGACTGCTTCATAAGCCCCAGTGCCTCTTTGTCCTGCCTGCCTTGCATCTCCGATGTCTTGAGCGGCGTTATTACGTCTTTATAATATGTAATGGGGAAACCCAATTGTCTTGTCGTGTAATGCAGGATATGAGTGAATACCTCGCTGTCGCTGTTGTAACCCATATATCCCGGAAATCCCCTGCCCATGAGGAATTCCCTTATCGGCACGAATGCCGTGTTCTCTCCGTTTGTCATGGAGCAGTACCCCTGAATGAAAAAAGGATGACACGCATAGAGGTATATTGCGTAGTTCGTATTCTGCCTTCCCTGAGCCAAAACTATCTTTGCCTTAAGGCCGTCCCTGTCAAGACCGAAGAATTCGGCTGTTTCGAGCGGATCGCCGACTTCTTTTATGGTAATGACATCCGGGTAAAAAGAAAACGCGAATATTGACTCGTTCGGCTCGCCTATCTTTCTGACGGCAAGGCGGGTGTTCATCAAGAGCGCTTCCTTTTCCTCCATAGTCCTGTTTTTATATTGAGCGGGATAGTCGTAAGCCCTCGCGAAATAATGATCACGGGCATTTATGCCTTTTATGGGTTTTATTTTGGGCTTCCATTCGTACTTGAGCTTAAAGCCCTGTTTTTTCATGAAATCGTCGAGGGTCTTTTTGCCGGCATTGGAACAGATGCCCGAAAGCACCGGATATTTTTTCAATTTTTCGAACGCCCCCCCTAAGTTTTTAAGGGTGAGTCCCAATCCTGAGCCGTCATGCCCTTCCTTCATGGTCTCGAGAGCAAGTATCGGCTCCATCGGCGAGATGTAATCTTTTGAAGTAATCGCAGCCAGTCTACACATAACCTGTCCCTCTTTATCTGTCTGAAATAGCCGACTTTTGGGAAGCCCGTTGAAGCGGCAAGTTTCATTTTAAAATTTTGCCCGGCTGGTTGTCAAACAGCAGAAAGAAGCCAGCCAGAAAGAAAGAATCCTCTTGCCTGTTGAGTAAACATCTGCCCTCATGATAATTCCTTTTATTTTTCCTCGGGCGCTTAGATTGTCTGATTTGCTTTTCTGAAAAATTTGGTAGTCCCAACGGGAATCGAACCCGTGTTTCGGCCTTGAGAGTGAAAACAAAAAGACTTACAAATACCCTATAAAGCCGCGAGGATATTGATTTTGTAGTATAGATGATTACGTCATCAATTTTGTTGTTTTTTTTGCATTTTTCGGTGGTTTTTGTCATAGATTTATGACGATTTTATGACGGTGTAAAATACCGATGGGAAAATAACTTGACAGGAAGTAACCTAAATGTTACTATTGTTTAAATGAAAGAATACTCCGTTAGAGAGTTTATTAAGGGTGAACGATCTCCATTTCGTGAATGGTTTAGGAGGCTGGATTCATTAGCTGCTAATAAAATAACGACTGCTATTTATCGATTGCAGTATGGGAATTTTTCAAACATTAAATCCGTCGGCGGCGGGGTGTCTGAATATAAAATTAATGGCTCATCGTGTAAGAGAGTGGGTAAAGCAAGCGGCTTTTATGGCAGGGAAGGCATAACTGACAAAGATTTGAGGGTTTTAAAAGAGGCTAAAAATCTGGCATGATAACT
>JACREW010000241.1 GCA_016212685.1 Nitrospirota bacterium | reverse complement strand
TCCTGTCGGCGCATCCCACTACAACAAACGGCGCTTCGGCGATGAAATTCTGATTAAGCGCGGCAACAGCGATATTCTTTTTTGTCCTGTCGTCTTTAATGAAATAGAATTTTCTCGATTGTAGATTTCCTGCGCTCGGCGCCCAGATAAGCGCGTCTATCAGCTTTTTGATTACATCATCGGGGATATCCTTTTTCTGGAAGTTCCTGATGCTGCGCCTCTCTTTTATGATTTTCAATACACCGTCCATAACGCCCTCCTAAAAAAACACAGCCCTATAAAAATAAAGATAGCATATCGCCCCTGCTTTAACAACAGATGTGAGGCATACTTCAAAAGCCTTTAACAATGCTATAACACAAAGCGCAAATCCGCTTCAACGCCTTTATAAGTGTTATTTCTTGTGCAAAGCAAAGATAACATGTGTTTCATCAAATGGATACCGCCGATGCGGATGACGGGCATAAGAGAATATAGTTTAAACATTTCGTCGATAAAGTCATTGAAGCAGACCTGCGCTTTGTGCCATTAATCAAGCGGGAAGACAAAGCATTTCCGCATAATAAAGCTTACGATTAATGCAGGCTAAATTTTCATTGAATAAAAACCGAATTATTTGTATTATTTACATACTTGGGGGTGTTTCATGCGTAGGAATAAATTATTGCTCTGCATTATGTCATTTATTTTTTATCTTTCCGCCGCTTCGTTTGCAGCCGGGCAATCAGCCGATACTCCGGAAACAAAAACGGCAGCGCCTGAGCAGCCGGTCAATTATATTGCCGAAGGGCTTAAACACCGCGCCGAAGGGCGATGCGACAAGGCTATTGAAAACTTCAAAAAAGCAAAAAAGAGCAACCAATTTAATGAAGATTGGGCTTTCTACCATTCGACAGCCGATTGTTATACGGCATTAAAAAAATATGACGAGGCGATAAATGCATATACCAAAGTAATCGAGGCATCAAGAAACCGCGCTTTAACGGCGGAAATGTATAGAGAACGGGCTAAGGCATATTACCTGAAAGCCTCCATACCGCAGGGAATAGATAAAAGCTTTCTTGCTCTTGCATCAAAGGATCTCGAAGAGGCAAAAATACTGGGGATCGACGTATCGGATATGGAAAGAATAATAGCCGGCGATGTTAAAAGAAAGCCTCTTATCGAACATGCCGCTGACGCTCAAAAACATGCCCTCGAAATAGAACTGATACTTGAGAAATACGACGAGATATACGGCCGGCTTACGGCAAGGCTCGAACAGTTTGAAAAAAAACTGACCGCTATAAAAGAAAGGCAGGAGTTTCTGGAATCGCTCGTAGCTTCTCTTCTTCAGAAAGACAGCAAAAAGAAAGCGGCCGTTAAAGCCAAAACCAAACCAAAGCCTGCCAAAAAAGAGCAGACAGAGATCCATCTTCAGCCTAAGTTGATAAATCCCTAAGATTACTGCTAAAATCCAAAAGTGCGCCCATAGCTCAGATGGATAGAGCGTCGGACTACGAATCCGCAGGTCGGGGGTTCGAATCCTCCTGGGCGCGCCATTGATTTCCTTGACAAAAATTTCGGCGAATTGGTAAATTATTCAGATAAAAATCCCAAATAGAGAGGGGTGATTACAGGTGCCCTCTGTAAGAGTAAGAGACAACGAATCTTTAGATTCCGCCCTAAAGCACTTCAAAAAACAGTGCGAGAGGGAGGGTATACTTTCGGAGATTAAAAAAAGGGAGCATTACGACAAACCGAGCATCAAGAAAAAGAAAAAAATTATTGCCGCCCGTAAAAAGGCTGCGAAGAAAAGAACATTCTCAGCAAGGCCAGCGAGGTAGAAATGTCCGTCCCTGCCAGTACTATCGAGAGGCTTGATTCGGAACTCAAGGAGGCCTTGAAAGCGAAAGATGACCTGAAAGTGTCGGTCATCCGGATGATTAAGGCCTCCTTAAAAAACAAAGCCATAGAAAAGATGAGCGCCCTCACGGACGACGATATTCTTTCAGTGCTGTCGCACTTCGCAAAGCAGAGAAGGGAGTCCATAGAACAATTCACTGCCGCAGGCAGAACAGACCTTGCCGACAAAGAGGGAAAAGAGCTTCAAATAGTCCATGCATACCTTCCACGGCAGCTCTCTCCGCAGGAAATAGACGACATTATACGTTCGGCAATAAACGAATGTGATGCGTCATCTCCCAACGACATGGGAAAAGTCATGAAAATAGTGTCCCCCAAGACCAAAGGGATAGCCGACGGAAAAATCGTCAGCCAGAGGGTCAAAGAACTCTTAGGTTCTCATTCTTAAACACAACTGTTCGCGAGGTGAATCGATTTATGAAGCTTTCCGACTTTTACAAAAAAGCAATATCCACCGGCATGGAAAACGACCCCAGAGGAAAGGATATTATCTTCAAGGAACTGGAGAGGAAGAAAAAGGATTACGAGAACCTGAAGCCCAAAGAAAAGGAGACCTTTGATGCGGAGAGCCTCGAGAATCCGTACTCCGATTCCCGGATACTGAACGGAACAGGCGAGGAGGAGATAAAGACCGCACTCGTGGGAATCGATATAGAGGTAGGCGAAGTGCTTTTGGCGGAAACCCTGAAAGGCAAAAACATGCCGATAGACCTCATCGTATCTCACCATCCCGAAGGCAGAGCCTATGCCAACCTCTATTCGGTCATGTATATGCAGTCGGATATTCTGAACAGGTTCGGCGTCCCGATAAACATTGCGGAAAGCCTTATGGAGGGGAGAATAAAAGAGGTGGAACGCAGGCTGATGCCTGTAAACCACACGAGGGCTGTAGATGCCGCAAAGCTCTTGAATACGCCGTTCATCTGTCTCCATACCCCTGCGGACAACATGGTGGCCTCGCATTTGCAAAAAACATTCGATGATAAAAAACCCTACACAATCGACGACGTTATCGAACTCTTAAAAGAAATTCCCGAATACCGCGAGGCCGAGAAAAACAATGCGGGGCCCAAGATGCTGCTCGGAGCCAAAAACAGAAAGGCCGGAAAGATATTTGTGGATATGACCGGCGGCACAGAAGGCTCGAAGGAAATATTTCAGAGCCTTTCGCTGAGCGGAATAAATACCATAGTTGCGATGCATTTAGGCGAAGATCACAGGAAAGAGGCGGAAAAGAACCATGTCAATGTAGTGATAGCAGGTCATATAGCCAGTGATAATCTCGGCCTTAACCTGCTCTTAGACAGTATGACAGAGAACGAAAACATAAAAATACTCGAATGTTCCGGCTTCAGAAGGATCAGCCGACGCAATGAACTCGGCAGTTGACGATATAAAGGCACGGATAGACATCCTCGATCTGATAGCCGAGCATGTGGATCTCAAACGGGCGGGACAGAATCACAAAGGGCTCTGTCCCTTCCACTCGGAGAAAACCCCATCTTTTATGGTAAGCCCCTCAAAACAGATATTCCATTGCTTCGGCTGCAACAAGGGAGGCGACATATTCGCCTTTGTCATGAATTATGAAAACATAACCTTTCAGGAAGCCGTATCGTATTTAGCTCAGAAGGCCGGCATAAACATAGATGGGTTCAAAGGCGACTCCAGAATAAAGGGGCTGAAAGAAGGCCTGTTCGCGATCCAACGGGAGGCGCTCGCTTTTTTCAGCAACAATTTAAAAAGCTCCAAAAATGCGTTGGCTTACATAAAGGAACGCGGGCTTAAAAACGAAACCGTAGAAAAGTTTTCCCTCGGATACGCCAAAAACGAAAAGGAATCCCTGTTCAATCACCTTAAGGCGCAGGGATTCCCGGTTGAGCATATAAAGGCTTCGGGCCTCGTCAATTTCAACACCCCCCTTAATCCCCCCTTAACAAGGGGGGAATTAAAGGGGGGTGTTTACGACTTTTT
>JACREW010000238.1 GCA_016212685.1 Nitrospirota bacterium | reverse complement strand
TTATCCTTTCGCCACTGTCTTGGTGGAATAATACCTTATGCTTATGAAATAAAAGCGCTATAAAATCTTAGGGAAGAATTTCCGGGGGACGAGTTTTTTATATTCTTCGTATTCTTTGCCGAAGCGTGTTGAAAGCTCTTTTTCTTCGAGAGGTATGATAAGGGCATTGACTATCACAAAATCTAAAAACGTAAGAACTCCTACAGTCAACACCTCCGTCATTAAAAAGATCCCTGAAAACATCACCGTATGCGCCAGATAAGTCGGGTGGCGCACAATCGAAAATGGGCCTTCCGCCACGAGCCGCCCTTCCTGTTTCGATGATATTTCCGGCAATCCCATAAGGCCGAGGAGTCCTAAAAGTTTTCCTGTCCATATATGCAAAAGCGTGCCGGCTATAAATAATACAATACCGATTATGTTTAAAATCAGCGGCAGGTCTGTTGCGAATCCAAGAAGAAATTCACGGTTAATGTAAATGACGTATGTCAGCGGCAGCCATGTAAGCAGAGGCATTATATAGGTGAAGATGCCGAGCCTTTTGAAAAACCTCGAAAGCCCGTGAACCGGTATCCAGAACAAAGGCACCACAGGCCAGAGTATTATTGTTATGAGGGCAAGGAGTTCTTTAGGATTCATTTCCTATTATAAAACATTGGGGGTCTTCCGCGAGGAAATCATTTTCGCCCTTTGACTGCGAATAGGCGTATGCTATCGCCCTGCATCCCCTGCAATGAGCCCATCTGTTGCATGTTCCGCATTTGCCCTTGTATTTTTTCCTGTCTCTTAATGAATTAAGGACGTCGGAGCATGACCATACCTCCCTTAAGGAATCGGTTCTTATATTTCCTATCGTGATGGGAAGTCTCCTGCACGGCGTGATAGTGCCGTCCGATAGAATGGTCAATCCCGAGACGCCTGCCGCGCAGCCCCCGCACGCAATATCTCCTGCGTCACCGTTAGGCGAAGACCTCATCTGTGAGGCGACCGGGTCCCCGGTGACTATGGTAATCCCGTCGGTTTTTGCGGAAAAGATATGCCCGTATAAGTCCTTTACTCTTTCGGTTCCGAGCATATGGCTTAAAAGGCCGGCGCCTCTTCCTGAGGGCACAAGCCTCGAAAATCCGAGCTTTTGTGCGCCTTTGGACGAGGCTATCTCTATCATATCCATAAAGCCTGCGGCGTTAATATCGGAAAGCGTTGTGTTGAGGGTTACCGTCAGTCCTGAGTCGAGGAGGTTTTTAACGCCTCTCATAGACGCCTTGAAACTGCCTTTCCCGCGTATTGAATCGTGTATGTCCTCGGGGCCTTCGATGCTCACCTGAACGCCTTTGATGCCTATATCCGCGAGCCTTTGAGCCTTTTCCTGGTTTATGAGTATGCCGTTTGTGAGAAGGTAAATATCGAAGCCCTTTCCGGCTATTTCTTCGAGTATGTCGAAGATGTCGTGCCTTAAAAAAGGCTCGCCCCCGGTGATGTTAAAGCTCGGAAAAAATTCGATGCCGTAGGTTTCGGACCATGAATCGATTAAGTCGTAGACCTCCCCGATGACATCCATCGCCTCCGGCAGAGAAAATTCATCGGTCTTTGCTCCGTCCTGATAACAATGCGTGCATCGGAGATTGCATCTCTCGGTAATATGCCATTGAATGAAAAATTCATGCGCTTCCGTTATCGCCATATCCCCTCGCTAAACAAGAGTTTTTAATGTCAAAGCATGGTATTTGAGCGGACTTAGGCAGCCCAAGCGTGATACGGATGTCTAAGCGGGCTGGCTTAGCCTCGCAGGAAGGCTCGGATGCCTTCCGAGAATGAGCGAAAATGCTATGCCTTGACAAATTTATGGCAGGGCTCGGTATTTGCGTTGCGCCCTGCCATCGATGCTTGAAAGGTGCGCTGCCAACCGGCAGTTTCAGCTCTTTCAACTGTTTCACTTGCGGCATACCTTACCGGGATTCTGCTGCGCTGCCTTTTTAAGACTATCCCATAGGGCAGCCTCTTTTACGAGAGCCTTTTCGCTCAATATTTTCTTCATTCCGTATCACCTCCTTTTGCCTCTGGATTATGGTGCAGTAATAGCCTGTGTCTATAAAAAAATCATATCAGATTTTACGGGTTTGTCAAATTGGCAATGACACAAAGCGCAGGTCAGCTTCAACGCCTTTATAAGTGTTGTTCTCTGTGCAAAGCAAAGATTTTGTATGCTTAATTAATAAATAGATACCGCCGATGCGGATGACGTGCATAAGAGAATGTAGGTTAAAAGTTTCGTTGATAAAGTCATTGAAGCTGACCTGCGCTTTGCTTTGAATAGATTGTGTAGATATTAGAACAATATCCCAATGCCGAGGGTCGCCTGAATAATATAGAGGCATAGGATAAATATCCCGATTATTAGGTGGGGAGTCCTCCAAGGGGAATCAGGTCCCTTTATCCTTCTCGATATCAGGAAAGTTGCCGCTATCGAAATGGCTATGCTCAGCCCTGTCAGAAAATGAAGCGGGTATTCCATGATACGGCCCTTATCGAGATAGATAACGATCATTCCGGCTATGAACCCTGATAGGCCTGCTAAGGCTAAGACCGGCCCTAATTTCCTATGCCTTTTGACTATGCTGAAATTCTGCCTTCCCTGAATCCTCTGCCTTCTTATCTTCAGGCCGAGGAACCCCTGATACATGAACAGAAGCATCATTACGGTGTTGTAAGCTCCGTGCAGCAGCTTGAAATATGCTATGGTTTGCTTGTCTATCATTTTTTTATAGATCGAAGAAATCTTCCGTAATGCCTGTATTTATCTGCAGGTCGTCCATTAAGACCTCTTCTATCAATTCCCCCTGCATATCATACGCCGCGACCTTTAAAGGCAGAGAAGTCTTTTTATCGAGCCAAAGAATATAGCGATGAATTCCGTTGACCGTGAAATCCTTTTCTCCTTCGACGCTCACGACTACAACCGGTCTGTTCCCGACATTTTCTTCTCCTGATGCCTTTGTTTTCCCGCCGTCCTTAAGCCGTTTGACAACCTTTAATAATGCTCCTATATCCGATTCGTCAACCCTGTGGCCTTTTGAGCTTTTTATAAGGCTGTTGTCGGGATTCAAAGTCAACACGAAGGATTTAAAAACGCCGAACGGCCTCAACCGTACTTCTTTCTTCGACGGATTGTAAACAAGCACCGCTCCTTTGTACGGCTTTATGAACTCCATCCTCACAAATCCCGGCTTTTTATAGTAATAACGAATCTCCTCGTTTGAATCATCGCTTTTAGACCGCAAGGTGACGCTGTAACTTTCAACGCTGTTATAGTTTTCTAAGGATGTCAAGATTATATCCTGAGAGGGCATGATCGCTAATAGGAGGGCGAAAATAAACGCCATATCATTCTATCACTTCGATGATGCCTTCCATGCCCCTTTCCCTGTGACTTTTAAAAAACAAAAGTTTTTTGTCGCAATAAAAAGGATATTTCCCGGTCTTTTTGGGCGTGAATTTAATGATTTTAGGCTCTGTGCTTAAATCCTCCTTGACCTCGATGCCGGCGTCAGGAGCATTTATTACGATATTATGAGGCGTAATGCCCGCTTCTTTTTTAATATGAAGTTCCACCGGCAGGCCGACCTTCACTATGATATGGTCAGGGTCGAAGAAATATTCTCCGCTCACGATATTTACCCTCTGGAGCCCGTCCGGCTCGGCGGATGCCTTATATGTCTTTTTGCCGGTATCCTGCGCGAATGCCGTGCATGCGTAAACAAGAAAAATTATCACTAAAAGTCTTGCTGAATTCCGCATACCGAAAGCAGCCCTCCTTTGATAGGGCCGGGCGTCACCCTGCCCATCGGGTTTGACTTTTAAATTTTTCCGTGATTACGTTACAAAGGCCGCTGACCTCTTCAACTCGTTGAGCTTACCTATAAGGCTGTGATGCTTCATTTCATCCGCAATCAGATATGACAGGATATAGCGGGTGATAAAAAGCTCGCTATGCTGAAGCGCGGCATCGGCGAGAGAGAGGGACTTTGCCTCCGCCTCCATGTGTGAATTAAGCAGGTCTGAAAGGGGCGCAAGCTCATCATGGCTTAGATGCACAGCTTCCTTTGTCAGATTATCGATTATCATTTGCTGCATAACTTTGTGTTTTTCGGAATCGTGTTTGATCATCTCCATAGTCATTTTCACAAGGGGGTTGTTTGTTTTGTTTATCAGCGCACTTGCGCTTTCGACAGTCTTATCTTCCAGCGCCTGCCATTCCCTGATAATTTGTAAGAACTCCTCCGAGTTCTCTGCGGGTTTCTTCATCTTTCACCTCCTTTTGTCCGGTTTCAGCTTTAACTCTCCTTAATTCCAATGGTAGCATACGCTAAACAAATGTCAAGCGGAACGGATATGAAAAACGGATATGAAAATATTCGATCCCGAGCCTTCTCAATATGTCGTCATAGTCTTCGATGTAGATCATCGCGGCCTCCTTTCGGATCAGAGTTTTAATTGGATGTTCAGATATACCCGGAGAACTGCTCAACCTTCATCCTCTCCTTAGGGATTTTCAACTCTTCAGACAGGAGGGCGCTCAAATAGTCCACCATTTTTGGAGGGCCACATATATAAAATACCCTGTCACTGTAATCTGATATATCTTCTCTTATCATTTCTACAGTAATGAATCCGGTTCTTCCATTCCATGTTTTTTTATCTATGGGATTGTCCACGGTATAGACAATCCTCATGTTTTTATTTTCTGCCTCCATTGCAAGAAAATCCTCTCGAAACACGATATCCCTTTCAGTCTTGTTCCCGTAGATAAGAATCATATCAGCAGAAAGTTTTCTGTCACACGCATATTTACATATGCTCCTTACAGGGGTTATGCCTATTCCGCCGGCAAGAAAGGCGATATTTTCATATTCCCCTTCAAAGGTAAATAAGCCATAGGGCATTTTAAGCCTTGCCCAGTCCCCTACTTTTAGCCTGTCTAATGCCTGAGAAAATTCACTGTTAGTTATCCTTTTTGTAAACTCAACATATCCCTTCTCTGTGGGTGAATTGGAAAAGGAAAAATGTTTTGTTGCTTCCTGTCCGTTTATTTTTATAGTAACCATGAAGAATTGTCCTGGCTTGAAATCAATATCATCTGAAACTGCAAACCTGAAACTCTTGACATCATCGGTTCTCTGCATAATCTCAATAACCTTTGTTTCGAATTCCTTTATTTCTGTTCTCATTTATCCTCGGGCGCTTTAATGCAGTAGTAAAAGCCTGTCAAATCATATTTATTCCAGATATCACACAGCCCACAGTTGCATCCCGATTTCTGTTTCGGCGAACTGCTTTTGCCCCTCGCGCAAAATAACAACTCTCCCTTGACGCCCGGGTATGTCGGGCATGCGCCGCAGAACTTGATGCATATGGTTTCATTCTCGTAATTATCTTCGACTCCTGACATGATATATCGCTCCTTTTTCCGTTCTTTATGCTCTATGCCTGTTTCGCAAGTCTATGCATCGGTCTGCCGCATGAGGGACAGATATCGATACTATCCAGTTTATGCCGGTATTCAAGCAGGGTCGTTACGAATGCGGCATGACTCCATGTAAGAGGAGATACCGAAAGGGGCTGGTTGGTATAAGGGTGTACCTGCTCCGCAAGGACACCCGATGGCAATGCCCTTGCAGCGACCCACTCAAGAATAGGCAATGCCTCCTTTAGGTCTTCGATACTTTTTGCCTTTGCTATATGCCACTGGGCAAGCCACAATGTGCATATGAACCATGGATTGCCCGGCACTCCGTCTATATTGTCCGTAACCTTGTGATAACTATCTCCTCTGTATCTCGATATTCCTCCAACCTCTGTTTTCACCCATAGTTGTGCCTTTATAGCATTCATAGTGTTGATAACCCTTTCATTATCCGGTTCGAATACGCCAAAATAAAAGGGCGCATATATGCTTGCATCGATGGTAAGCTCCGGCTCAAGAGAGCCGTTTTTATCCGGAACTATCATCTTTAAGAATCTCTTGTATTCTTTGCTGTAAAGATATTTATCCATTGCGGTTTTGACATCTTCCGCAGCCCTTCTGTATATCTTGCTCCTCTTTATATCACCAAAGAATTCGGAGAAATTCTCCGCTGCCTTAAGCCCTGCGTATACGGCGGATGCGGTGAACGTGTGTATCCCCCATTTTTCCTCCCAGAGGTCGTATGAAGGAAGTGGAAGACCTGTTTCATCGTCCCTGTATGATGCAAGAAAATCTCCGCACCTTATGACAAGATTTTCATACTGCCTGACAGCAAATTCTATGTCCCTGAACTTATCGAAATGAAACCACAGCGCCCATAGAATAAGCCCTGTTCCGTCTTCCTGTATAGGCAGGTTTTTTTCGCCGTTGCTTACCCATGGGTGCCACGAACTGCCGAGGGAACCGTTGGGGTTATACTTGTGGAGGAAATAGCCTACGGATTCCTTGCCTTTGCTTATGATATCGAGGCAGAAGTCGAAAAAATTCCTTGTTATTCCGTGATAACCCGCCATGTCGAGGGCATAAGCGACAAGCGCCCCGTCTCTCGGCCACATATAGCTGTAGGCATCTCTCGCAAAGTGCTGGATATCGGAGTCGTTGCCGGCGATTATCGCGCCGTTTGAGTCGATGTTAGTCCTTAATATCAGGAGACTCTTTTTATAGAGTTCCACAACATTTTCAGGCAAATGCGAAAAATCCGGTTTCTCCTTATTAACCCATGCCCTCCAGTAATTTTCCGTGCGTTTAATAAAATATTCTATTCCATGTCCCGTTATCATCCTATTCAGACGGCTTACTTCTGCATAATTTTTTCCAGC
>JACREW010000240.1 GCA_016212685.1 Nitrospirota bacterium | reverse complement strand
GTGACGGTAGGGAATGCCGTATTCACCGGCATTGCCGGAAGCATCGACGAAGAAGGGATGTTGATGCTTGAGCTTCCGGATAATTCCGTAAAAAAAATAAGCTCAGGGGATGTTACAATATTAAGATGAGCGCGCTTCTTGCCGTAGACATAGGCAATTCCACCATAGGATTGGGTCTGTTTCCGGAGCCGGCGAGAAATGAAGATATATTCATTAAGAAGATATCCCTCCATCCGGCGCAATCAACTGCAGCGTATAAAAAGATAATCGTTGAATTTATAGAGGATTGCGGCAAAAGGCAAAGGGCAAAAGGCAAAGGGCAAGAAAAAACAGATGTAATACTCTCCTCCGTAGTCCCGTCCCTTAATGAAACAATCATTAAATCGCTGAGAGGGATAAGCGTCAAGGAACCGTTAATCGTACGCCGTAAACTCGAGTGCGGGCTGAACTTCGCCGTAACAACGCCCGAGGCAATAGGCGCCGACAGGATCGCTAATGCCGCAGCGGGGTTCCATTATTTTAAAAGGCCTGTTGCTGTCGTAGATTTCGGAACGGCAACGACAATTACCGTCATCGGCAAAAATCGGAGTCTCATTGGAGGGGCAATAATGCCCGGCGTTCATCTCATGCAAGCGGCCCTCCACGAAGGAACTGAAAAGCTTCCTCCCATTCCGCTCAAAACGCCCAAGACGGTTTTAGGCAGAAGCACGGTATCGTCCATAACTTCCGGGATCATTCACGGCACGGCCGGAGCGGTAGAGGCGCTCATAAAAGGTATGGAGAAAGAACTCGGTTTTAGGTTAAAATTAGTCCTGACAGGCGGATATGCAAAACTCATGTCTCCCCTCGTAAAAAGAGGACACCGATTAGAGCCGAACCTGACCTTTGAAGGTCTAAGGTTGATTTATTTAAAAAACAGAGACAAGGAGCATTCATGCACGAATTGAGAAAGGACCCCATACTCAACAGGTGGGTAGCTGTGCTGAAGGATTCAAAGCCGCCCTCCTACTATCTCGAGAGAGGCATCGAGCACGTCGGGCACGACACGGACGGCGACAACTGCATTTTATGTCAGGGCCGAGAAGACAAAACGCCCCATGAGATTTTTGCCGTAAGGGAAATCGGGACGCCGGCAAATACGCCCAACTGGCAGACGCGGGTGGTGCCTAAACCCAATCCTACCTTTCAAATAGAAGGGGACCTCGGCAGGCGGGGGATCGGCATGTATGACAAGATGAACAGCATCGGCGCAAATGAGATCATCGTCGAATCGCCGTCTCATGATACACATCCGGAGGATGCGGGCATTGCCCAGATGATTAAAGTGGTAACCACTTATAAAAACCGGGTAAGCGAGCTCGAGAGGGACCCCCGATTCAGGTATACCTTCATTTATAAAGACTGCGGGAAAACAGCGGGTGAATTATATCATCATCCCCATTCGCAGGTGATCGCCACGCCCGTTATACCCAAGGGCATTAAAGAAGAGCTTGACGGCTCAAAGGCTTATTACTATTATAAAGAACGCTGCATATACTGTGATATCATGAACGAAGAGCTGAGAGCAGAGGAAAGGATCATCATGGAAACAAAAAATCTTATCGCCTTTTCTCCGTTCGCGCCGAGGCTCCCGTTTGAATTCTGGATAATGCCGAAGAGACACAGTTGTGCGTTTCAGGACATCTATGACGAAGAGTTGGAAGATTTAAGCCTTATCCTGATGACAACAATAAAAAAGATGAAAACCCTTTTTAAAAACCCGCCTTATAATTATGTGCTGCATACGGCGCCAAACAGGATGCCGAGAAAAGACCACTGGCATACGCTCGGAGAAGATTTCCACTGGCATATGGAAGTTACCCCGCATCTTGTAACAAAAAGCGGCTTTGAATGGGACTCGGAACTTTACATATTGACCACATCCCCGGAGGATGCGGCTAAATACCTTAAGGAGGCTTGATTATTATGGAGATCAAAAGGATTCTCTTTCCTACGGACTTTTCAGGCGGAGCATTGAATGCATTGCCCTATGCTCTCGACATGGCAAAAAGCTACGGCGCAAAGCTGTATCTGCTGCATGTCATATATGACATTGCAACGTCATCCGGACTGCATATACCGCATATCTCCGTCGATGAAATGTACAAGGAACTGGACGCAAGCGCGCGTAAAGAACTCGAAAAATTCGGATTAGAGCAGAGACGTGTTCTTAAGGATGTCGAGCATACCGTAATACGCGGCGTCCCGTATGAGGAGATACTGAAGTTTGCTCAGGAAAAAAATATCGATCTCATCGTCATCGGAACCCACAGCAGAAAAGGGCTCGACAGGGTTCTCTTCGGAAGCACCGCCGAGCGGGTTGTGAGAAACGCGTCATGCCCGGTGTTGACGGTTAGAGAACCGAAGAAATAATCATAAAATGTCATTGCGAGGAGCAGAGCAACGAAGCAATCCCATCACTTTAAGATTGCTTCGCCTTCGGCTCGCAATGACAAAACGGTTTATCTCATGCTTCGAACTAAAGCCCTTATAATAGGCGGCGGGCCTGCCGGAGCGACCGCCGCGCGATTCTTAGCCGGCAGCGGCGCGGAAGCCATACTCGTCGAGAGAGACCTATCGTATGTAAAACCGTGCGGCGGAGGCATCCCTTCTACAGCCCTCGAAGAACTCGGCATTCCTGAAGAAAAAGTAACGAAAAGAAAAATTACAAAAATGCGGATCGTGTCTCCCAAGGGAGAATCCGTAGAGGTCGTGATGAAAGGCGGTCATCTCTGCATCACCGAAAGGGGAGAGTTCGACTCGCACTTAAGGGAAGCCGCAAAAGACAAAGGCGCGTCGATACTGGAGGCTGAGTTCATACGATTTAACGACATCGGCAAAAACATAATTTCCACCGTAAGGAAAAAATCTACAGGCGAAGAAATCACGATAAAATCCGACTATGTGGTCGCAGCCGACGGAATAACGTCCAGAACTGCTTCCGGCGTGAAATCCCCAAACTGCGGTTCTTTGTACACTATAAGCGCATATATAAAACCTACCCCCTCCCCTTCATCCCCTCCCACGAGGGGAGGGGAAATCGCTCTTGTTCCCTCCCCCTTAATGGGCGAGGGCGATGATGCGTGCGAATTCTGGTTCGGCTCGAATCATGCATCCAACTTTTATTCGTGGATATTCCCTTCTCAAGGATATTCTTCCATAGGGACTGGAAGCAAAGATGCTAAAGAGCTTTCCACATTCTTAGACAGATTTATAAAAAGAAGATTCGGTGTCCCCCTGAAGGATTTTGCGCCTTTGAACTTTTCAAAAAAGACGCGGGCATTCAGAATCCCGCTGTGGGAGGGAAACCTTTTTAACATAAAAAACATTCTCTTTGCAGGAGACGTCGCAGGCATGGTAATGCCTATAACGTATGAAGGGATATACTATGCGATGAAGTCGGGAGAGTTCGCGGCACGGTCAATCATAGAAGGCAAGCCTGATATCTATAAAAAACTCTGGAAAAGCAGGTTCAAGACCAGGTTCTTGTTGATGAGCAAAATAAGGAACTACTTATTTAAAGATGACGAAAATATCGAAAAATTCGTAGCCCTCCATAAAAGGCCCGAGGTTCAGGAGATCGCGATGAGGTTGTGGCTCAAAAAAGAAGCGGGCAGCGGCAGCCTTATATCTTATCTGAACTTCTTCAGGCATTTTCTCAAGATTTAGCGATTCTCGATATGCAAATACTTAAATGTCAGGAATGAATGTCCGGTTATCCATACCCCCAAAAACAGAGATAGAAGCATCCAAGAGTCCCCTCTCCCTTGATGGGAGAGGGTTAGGGTGAGGGTTAGGGTGAAGTATAACCCAAATGGTTACCCCTCCCCTTAGTCCCCTCCCGCAAGGGGAGGGGATTTATAGGCAGGACTCAATGTCTATATCGGGATTTGGGATACCCGACATTGCAGACGAAAATCGTTCGATTCAGTTAAAATAAAAGCATCTTGAAAAAATATGTAATTTATTCTCTCATACTGCATGTCGCGCTAATCGCATTAGCCCTTTTTATCGCTCAGGAGAAAAAGGAAGGGGGCGCCCCGCCGTTTTATGCGCGGATAATCACCCCTGACGAATTAAAAGAAGGCGACAGACCGGGCGGGCGCAGTTTGCCGAAGGGCGTTGCGCCCCGAAAGGGCGCTAAAAAGTCATCCGCTGCACGGAGAAACGAAGAGGCGGATACGAAGGGCATGAAACTGCCGGGGAAAACCGGCCCCGGTAAAAGCCTTCAAAAAGAATCTCCGTCAGTCAGACCACAGATCCCGGAAGCAGGAGGCGGAGGCGAACAAAAAGGGGTGGAAAGATTTCGAGGACATGAATCCACATCGCCTGCGCCGTCGAAACCGTTAAAGGAAAAACTCTTTGACAAGGATATAATCGGTAAGCTGGCTCAAAAAGAAAAAGAGGGGAAAAAACCGGACAGCGCTATCACATTCGACACAAAGGAATTTCAGTATTACGGCTATCTTCAGAGACTCAAAGAAAAAATAGAACATATATGGAAATATCCGTCCGAGGCGGCGGAAAGGGGTCTGTATGGAGATCTATATATACGGTTTACTATCAAAAAAGATGGAAAACTCGGCGCAGTCGAACTGGTGCGCACATCCGGACATAAAAGTCTCGACGATGCCGCAATTAAGGCATTAAAGGACGCCGAACCTTACTGGCCGATCCCCGATGAGTTGGAGAAAGACGGATTCACTATCACCGGACATTTTGTCTATTCGATTTACGGCACCTATATAAGATAAGTCATAATATCTTTATGAAGCATAGGTTATATTTAGCTGTTAGGCGAATACAATCTTTGGGAAACCTGATTTTATTGTTTCACAATCCTCGGCGTTATGAAAATAAGCAACTCTTCAGAACTCGTTTCCTTTGTCTCCCTTTTAAACAGCCAGCCCAGCAACGGAATCTTGGAAATCCCGGGCACCCCCGAATCGCCGTCCGTCTCGGAACTTTTTAGAATGCCTCCGATAACAACGGTTTCTCCGTCCTTTATAAGAACCTGCGTAGAGGCAGATCTCGTATCTATTGCCGGATTGCCGAGCTGATCCTTATTCGTATAGTCGGGTTCGTCTTTATTTATTTCGACCTTCAAAAAAATCGTTCCTTCCGGGGTCACCTGCGGCGTAACCGTGAGCTTCAGATTAGCGTCTATATATGTTGTCGTAAATGTCCCTGCCGTTGCTCCTGGTGTAGTAATAGGTATGCGTTTGCCGTGCCTTATGATCGCCTGCTCGTTTTCGAGAGTTATAATTTTGGGGTTTGAAAGAAGTTTTGCCTTGCCGAGGGCTTCGATCGCGGACAATCTTATATCCAAGCCGAAAGTCTTCGCTGCATTAATATAACCCCATGTTATAGCGCCTGTCGGCGAAGCGACTTTAGTCGTGGTAGCGGACAGATTAACCAATTTCGATGCGGTTACCCACTCGGTGCTTCCGCTCACAGGATTGCTTACCGATTGGCCGGTCTTTGGATTTGTAGTTATAGACCCATCCACAGCCCCGGTAGACTGGGAGCCGACAATGTTCGAACGGGAATCCGGAGGACGGGCAAAGCCCCCCCACTCGACACCGAGGCTCTTTGAAAAGGTGGCGTTCATCTCAACTATCCTCGACTCTATAAGGACCTGCGGGGTAGCCTTATCAACCGAGTTTATAAGGTTTTGAATCTCTTTATGGACGGATGGAATATCCTTGACTATCAACGAGCGGGTTCTCGCGTCGATGCTTACACTGCCCCTCGGAGACAAAATTTTTCCATCTTTTATAGATTTTTCTAATTTATCGACACTTGTATAGTTCACCACAAAAACTTTTGTCTCGACGTCTTCGGCCTTGCCTGTCGCCTCCTTTGCCTTGGCAACGGCGTCTTTTTCTTTTTGAATGGCATCCAGCGTTACAATCCTTATGACATTGCCGTCCATAATTTTTTCGAGGCCGAAGGTTTTTAGTATTATCTCAAGCGCCTGCTCCCACGGCACATTCATGAGCTTCATGGTTATCTTTCCCTTTACATCGGGGTGAACAACGATATTATATCCGCTGACATCTCCCAGCAGCCGCAGGATAGGCACTACATCGGCATCCTGAAAATCGAGGGAGACCTGTCGTGAGTCGAGCGTGGTGCGCGAAGCGTCGTGCGTCTGACGCTCCACGCCTGACGCTTGACGCTTATCTTCCGATTTCCGTTTCACCGCGAACTCTATAACTACCTCGTCATCCATCGCAAAAACTTCAGGCATAACTTTCCCATCTATATCAATCGTAAACCTTACCTTTTCTTTTTCGGCCTTATATTTAATGTCCTTGACCGGAGCCAGCATCTTCGACGGCAACGACGCCTTCATCGCAAGGCCCGTGATGTCTATCATAATCCTGCCGTCGAGCTCGAAGACGGCAGGCTCGGGCATTTTCCCGTCGCCTTTTATGATAAGCTCTATTCCGTCATCGGTCTTATCGAACATAACGGCTGCGATCTCCTTTGCTGGAGATTCCTTCACCTCCGGTTTGGATTCCTGTAGAGGCATTTTTTTGTCTTCCGGCTCCTTTATTTTGTCTGTTGCCTCTCGGCTTGCCATATTAGACCTGGGTTCCAGAGAAATCACAAGACTATCGCCTTTTATCTCGGGCCTAACGTTCGAAGGTGTCTGCAAAAAAATGTCGAGTCTCGATATAACATCCGGCATTTCGATCTGTGTAAGCGTTATTTCAGTTATACCGGGCCTGTTGGAGTATATCTTGTCTTTAAACTTTCCGAGACGCACTCCTTCTATATCTACGGAAATTTTAAAAGGATCGGCGGGAGTATGTATCGTATATTTTATGGGCCCGTCAATCTTGATTTTTACGGCATTATCGGCGATCTCGATATTCGTGATCCGGTAAGCGTCTGCGTTTGCCGTCCCATAAGTAAAAAGCACGCAATAAGCAGCAAGCAAGAAAACGAGAGCAGTCGCGCAGTAGCACAGTAGAGCAGTAGAATTCTTTCCTTTAAACTGCTGCTTTCCTTTAAACTGCTGCTTTCCTGCTCTGCTGCTCTGCTGCTCTATTACTCTTCCGACTTCCGACTTCCGACTTCCGACTTCTGTCTTTCTCATCCTTCTTCCTCCCTGCGGAGTTTTAAAACGGTATCCTTTGGAGCAAGGACACCCCGGTAATCTCTCACCTGTTCCCTAATAATAACAGAATCCTTTGTTATCTTGTATATCTTTCCGCCATGCAGTCCCAGTTTAATTCCTTCTTTAACCGTATAGGACTTGCCGTCCGGCAGTGTAATCACCGCATAATATTTGGAATTGTTCCACAATATCGCTAAAAGCTTAAACTCCGAAACCTCATAGCTCTCCATAGGCGTCAAGCCTTTTGCGGGCTTGGCATCAGCCTTTACTATAAGCGGCACAAACGGATCTCTCTGCGAACCGGCGCTATATTCATAATAGGTTCCTGGTTTTGCCGTATCTTTAACCTCCTTCGTCTTCATGACAGGCTTATCTGCGGATTTATCTACAGGCTTTATGTCCTGTTTTTTATC
This sequence comes from Nitrospirota bacterium, assembly GCA_016212685.1. Classification (GTDB taxonomy): domain Bacteria; phylum Nitrospirota; class Thermodesulfovibrionia; order Thermodesulfovibrionales; family Dissulfurispiraceae; genus GWB2-47-37. The sequence continues at coordinate 5,171 of JACREW010000240.1, read as the reverse complement.
TTCCGCAATAGCGACAACAGCGCCAATCATGGAAGTGATGCATAGAATCGAGAATATTATTACAAGCCTATTCTTCATTTCTTCTTCTCTTTTTCCTTCTCTTTTGCCGCCTTTTCGAGTTCCTTCTTTTCCTTTTCGGGTATAAGGGAATATGTAGTAGCGTTAAAACTAACGTTCAATATCGACCCTGCTCCCCTTTGCTGCTTCTGCTCCATCGTCCTTATATTTATATTCGATATATTAACTATCCTGCTTAGTTTCGTTACATTGCTGAAAAACTGTCCGAACCTGTGATAATTGCCGCGCATTTGAACGTCGACGTTGATTTCATATATCTCCCTGCTCGGATGAACAACCCTCTCTTTAGGCTTCCACAGAATTATCTGGAGTCCTGATTTTATGCCGAGTTCCGATACCTGCTTTAAAAGTCCCGACACCTCTCTTCCCTCCGGAAGCTGCACCTGAAGTTCCATGAGCTTAACGCTCATTTTTTCATTCTCGGCCATCAATGCCGGAAGCCGCGCGGCGCTCTGTTGGGCTGCCTGAATTTCTTTGTGCTGTTTTTCTACCTCGGCTGAAACCTTCCCCTTTTCTTCAAAGGCAGGCATTATCAAAAAATATACGAACAGGAAAATTATGACGAGAGGCGGCGCGATAAGAAGCAGCTTTTTTTTAGCCGGCGGGAGATTCTGCACATCCATGCCTATCTTCATTGCCATATGCGCCTAAACCCTCATCTTGAAATTCAGTTTAAATTTATATACCTGAACCTTTTCAACCTCTGCCTGAACGGACTCATCAAGATACACATCGGCGAAATTCTCGGATTTCTTTAGGTTTTCCACATAGGAAACTATATCCGTATTAGAAAAGGCATATCCTTCAAGAACTATACCGTTGTCCTTATACGTCATCATGACAAGCCATACGCCTTCCGGCATCGCTGTGCTGACGTTATCGAGTATTCTCACCGGAACGGATTGATTTTTCCTCAACCCCTCTATAATGACGCTGCGCTGCGCTATCTCCTTATTAAGTTTTTCATACCTGTTTGCCTCATTAGTTTTCTTAGCCAGGTCCGCTATTTTAGCTTTATTCGCCTCGCTCTGCTTTTTTAACTGGGAGACCTGATTTTTAAAAAATAATGCAGCGCCGCCTGCTATAAGAACTGCCGATAAAACCGCAAGCCCGACCGTGACGAGGAAATTCGAAGGGCCTTTTATCTTTTTCTTCTTTTTTTTCTTCCTCTCCTCGCTGAGCAGATTTATCCGTATCATCACTTGTCTCCGATGCGTCTCAATGCAAGACCGACGGCCACCGCAGCCGCCGGAGCTATTTCTTTTATATACGCTGCATCCAGCTTCCCGGATATCTTTATATTCTTAAACGGGTCGGCAACCTCGACCTCTATGCCGAGTCTATCGGCCATCGTCTCAGGGAAACCCTTAATAATGGCCGCTCCGCCGCTAAGGATAATCTTGCTTAAATCTCCGCCTTCCACGCTGCTGCGGAAATACTCAAACGACCTGTGCAGTTCCGAATATATTTCTTCCGATGCCGAGCTTAAGGCAAGCTGGACATCGGAAGGTTCGACGCCTTCGACAGAACGCCCCATCTTCACCCTTTCCGCGTCTTCCCTCGAAATATTCAGCGACCTCTCGAGCGCATCCGTGTGCGTATTGCTTCCGATAGCGCTGTCCCTCGTAAACACAGGCTGTCCGTTCTGAAGTATGTTTATATTCGTAGTGTTTGCTCCGACATTAATCAGCGCTATTGTCCCTTCCGTAAGGCCGTAATTGACCTCATACATATTGCTTAGGGCAAATAGATCGACATCCACAACAACGGGATAGAGTCCGGCCTCTTCGACAACCTCGCAATAATCGTTGACAACCGTCTTTTTGACGGCCACGAGGACAACGTCCATCTGGCCTTCGCCTTCCGGCCTTGTGCCTAATATCTGGAAATCGAGATTGACATCGTTTATGTCGAACGGGACATACTGCTCGGCTTCGTACTTGATCGAGTTTGCAAGTTCTTCTTCGGCCATAAGCGGTATTGTTATATTTTTGATTATCGCAGATGAGTGCCCGGCAATGCCTATAACAGCATCGCCGCCTTTTATGCCGGCCTTTTTCATCAGTTCCTTTAAGGCATTTACGAGATTATCCTTTTCGAGTTCGAGGACAACTCCGTCGCTGATTATACCTTGAGATATGGCTATGCTGTCATACAGGGCAAGCTCATAGCCTGCCTTTGTATCGTTTAGTTGTACCACCTTGATATAGGAAGAGCCTATATCAAGCCCTATCGGGTTCTTCTTTTTGAAAAGCATAGTCTATCATTACAAAAAACGGCTTAATTGTCAACCCTTTACAATGGCATATCAAGCCTTATGTTCAATTCCCTCAATTGCTTCTGCTCTACAGTGGAAGGAGCTCCGCTCATGAGGCATACGGCCTTCTGTGTCTTGGGGAACGCAATAACATCCCTTATGGAATGAGCGCCTACCATCAGCATAACAAGCCTGTCGAGCCCGAGGGCAATGCCGCCGTGCGGCGGAGCGCCGTATTGGAGGGCATCGAGGAGAAAGCCGAACTTCAGATTTGCATCTTCGTCTGCAATGCCCAATATCTCGAACATCTTTTTCTGAACAACAGGATTATGTATACGAATGCTTCCGCCGCCGATTTCATAACCGTTAAGCACAATATCGTATGCTTTCGCTTTTAATGAAGAAAGGATTCCCTTTTCACCCTCCCCCTCGCCCCCTCCCGTCAAGGGAGGGGGAAGTATAGCAGTCCTATTTTCCTTTGTGGGAGGGGGGAGTATAGCAGTCCCATTTTCCCTTGCTGGAGAGATTTCCTCTCTGTGTCCCCTCGCCCCTTGCGGGAGAGGGTGAGGGTGAGGGGTATTATTTACATCTGATTTAAGCTTAAGCATTTTTTCTGTATCCTCATCGGTGGGCGATGTGAATGGGTGGTGCATTGCCTGAAATCTTCCCTCCTCCTTGTCCCATTCAAAGAGCGGAAAATCGATAATCCAAACGAATTTAAAAACATCATCTTTTATTAAATTTCGCCTTTTGCCGAGTTCAAGTCTCATTCGGCTCAATACATCGTGTACAACCTTCTCTTTATCAGCGACGAACAGCATCATATCTCCTTCGGATGCATCGAGTCTTTCCGCCATCTGCCTCAAGACGTCTTCCGGAAAAAACTTGGCGATAGGTGATTCAAAGCCGTTTTTGACCTTTATCCATGCAAGGCCCTTTGCGCCGAAGGATTGCGCCTCCTGCGTGAGCATATCTATCTCTTTTCTCGAAAACCCGGCCATGCCCTTGCCGTTAATTGCCTTTACCCTGCCGCCGGATTGAACTGCATCTAAAAAAACCTTAAAGGAACCTCTTGCCGCAAGGTCTGCCATGTCCTTCAATTCAAGGCCGAATCTCAAATCCGGCTTGTCATTGCCGAACCGCTCCATTGACTCGCTATAGCCGAGTCTTTGAAACGGAGCTTCTATGTCAATATCAAGAACCTTTTTAAAGACCATTTTGATCATACCCTCGACAACCGTAATAACATCTTCTCTGTCCGCAAAGGACATCTCCATGTCCACCTGCGTAAACTCGGGCTGCCGATCCGCCCTCAAGTCTTCGTCCCTGAAACACTTTACTATCTGGAAATACCTCTCAAGCCCTGCTGCCATGAGTATCTGCTTAAAGAGCTGCGGCGATTGCGGAAGGGCGTAGAAATGACCGGGATTGAGACGGCTCGGCACGAGATAATCCCGCGCTCCTTCGGGCGTCGATTTTGTGAGCATGGGAGTTTCTATCTCTAAAAAGCCATGACCATCGAGGTAATCTCTTATAATCTTTGCAGCCTTGTGCCTTACGATCAGATTGCGCTGCAATTCGGGTCTTCTTAGATCGAGATACCTGTTCCTCAACCTCAAGGACTCCGAGGTCTCGGCTGCCTCTTCCATAGGGAACGGCAAGGGAGCCGACTCGTTCAAAACGTCGAGTTTTTTTACATAAAGCTCGACCATACCCGTAGGGAGATTGGGGTTCTCGGTTCCATCAGGTCTTTTCCTTACTTCTCCGGACACGGATATGACAAATTCGCTCCTGAGGTCGTGTGCGCGTTCATGCGTCTCTCTCGACACCTCCGGGCTGAAGACGATCTGCGAGATGCCGCTCCTGTCCCTCACATCGATGAATATCAGACCTCCGTGGTCTCTTCGCCTGAATACCCATCCGGCGAGACTCATATTAGAGCCTATATCCGATTCCCTGATCTCACCGCACCATTTATCCCGAATCATAAAACCTCCATAATTTTTATAACGTAAATTGAGCGATTATAGCCAGAAATATATGTCAGGCGCTGCGAAAAGACTTTAAACCACGCACTTGTAATAACTCCCCCATCCCCCTCTTACTTTAAGAGGGGGCGTTATCCGTCATCTACTACATTGGATACTTGTTGGATTATGCATTTGTAATCTCTCATATGCGCTTGAATCAACACCTTTTAAAGTCTTTTCGCAGTGCCTGACATATAAAATCATTCAAATTAGGTTATATTCACTTCAGCTTTTTAACCTCTTCAACCGTAAGCCGCCTCATCTCTCCCGGCTTCAAATCGCCCAATTTCAATCCGTCAATGCTTATCCTCCTGAGTTTAATAACAGAATGGCCGACTTTTTCGAGCATCCTCCTGATCTGCCTTTTCCTGCCCTCGTATATGGTTATCTCAACCCATGTGTTGCTCCCGGTCTGCCGGATTCTTTTGACCTTAGCTGGAGCGGTCAAGCCGTCTTCGAGCCTCACTCCTTTTTGCAGTCCCTCCATCACCGCTTCATCGATAACCCCTTTAACTTTAACAGCATAGGTCTTTGGTATCTTCTTCGACGGATGCAGCACCGAATGGGCAAGATCGCCGTCATTGGTCATCAGCAACAACCCCTCGGAATCGTAATCGAGTCTGCCGACAGGGAAGACCCTGTATTTTATCCCCTTAAGAAAATCCTTAACCGTCGGCCTTCCCTCCGGATCGGAAAGGGACGTAACAACACCGGCAGGCTTATTGAACATCAGATACACTTTAGGTTCAGCCCTTGTGATAAGCTTTCCGTCAACCTTTATATGATCCCTTGCAGGATCCGCCTTC
>JACREW010000239.1 GCA_016212685.1 Nitrospirota bacterium | reverse complement strand
TTCCATGTCCCGTTATCATCCTATTCAGACGGCTTACTTCTGCATAATTTTTTCCAGCGCATATCCAGTAATATATAGTCTGTTCTCCATTGGGGGATGCTATTGCAGAGAAGGAAAGCGTGGAATCGACAGATCCTTGAGATATTGGGGCGCCTTCAAGTATTCCATCTTCCGCGTCTTTCCATGTGCCTTCAAGTCCGTGAAACTCCTTTATTCCTGTGGCATATTGATCAATGCCTTGTTTGCCTTTCCTGATTCCGCTCATGAGGAAATAACGGTCGCCTTTATAATGTATTATCGCTTTTTCATCCGGATCGTAATAGGCTGTGTCCCCGGTTGCGGATTCAAGGATATGAAAGTTGTGGTGAAAGAAAAGGCGACATTCCCTTTGTCTTTCGGAAAGGTTTTTCACGATTATTTTTTTAATGTAAATATTTTCCCTGTAATCTATCAGGTCATTACAATGAAGGCTTACGTTCAGATTCTCATTAAATGCCGTTACATGGGTCATCAGGCTTTCCGGCGCATAATCGAGCTTGAGGTTCCAATCCTTGCATACCCAATCGAACTTTTCCTCCGTCCATATGCCTAATCTGAATTTATGTCCGTCCGTATGATTCTCCTTGCCGACGCAGGGATAATAAATATCCCTCAAACAGTAATCCTGATCGAAGGTGATAAGGAGACTTCCATTTCCTATGGGTATGTCGCGGGGCATAAAATTATTTTTATTTAATGTCTTCCAATTTACAGCAGACTTCCTCTTCTATCTGTCTGCCCTGCTGTAATTCCTTATAAACCTGAAACGCCCTCATTGCCCATTGTTCTCCCGGACATCCACCCTCTGTCATTGCAACATTGAGGAATTCCAATAATTCATCCTGTGATACGCCTTTCTGATACGCCATTTTTGTATATGCATTGATGCAGGGCTCGCATTTTGTAACTACCACAATTGCAAGCGCGGCGAGTATCTTGTATTTGGCAGGAACTGCGGCGTCCCTGAACGTCTCCTCCCGCATTCTTACGAGCCCGCCTGTTACCTTCGGGCTTAACTTCCTGAATTCTGTATAAAGATTTTCAGCCATTTCAATTACTCCTTTCCTTGATCACAGGGTGTTTAAAAAAGCAATTATATCCTGCACCTCTTCATCTGACAAATACGAAAACGACGGCATATCTTTATAAGGATTTCTAAGTTGATTTGCTATATTCTCAGGTGTTGCAGGTTTTTCACTTACAGGGAGCAAGGGATTTTTCAAAATGCCTTTATGTCCAGGCCCCACCTCCTTTTTAGTGCTGTAGGCATCATGGCAGAAATAGCACTTTGATTCGTATAGTTCTTTGCCCTTGGCTATGCTTGCGGCATCGGTCCTGACCTCTATTTTACTCTCGTTTTTTGCCGGATTTTCCTGCTTCTTTGAGCTTAATGCCTTCATTACCCTTTGATCGGTTCCCAGCTCGGTGACCAACAGGTAATAACCGCCGGACGTTCCTATAAGGGCAAAGGTTATCAGGCCTATGAGCAGACCTATTATTTTGACCTGATTATAGAACTGCTTGTAAAACCTCACAAAAGCAACCTTAAGCGCAAGGAGTATTACTACGGACAGGGCGAATACCGCATGAAACGAGGCCCTCGGTGAGAGTTCGGCCTTTGTGTTTAGAATGAAATTCAGGCAAAAATAGGCGGTGAGTATAAAGAATAAAAAATAGACTATCCCGTTTGCCCTGTGGATTTTTTTCAACCTTTCTATGTTATATTTTTTCTCGTTTCTTCCGAACACCTCAAACATGGTAAACATTGCGAATAATGCAAGAACGAACAGAATAACGGATAATAACGACTTCAAAAGGAATACAGGCATAGTATTCTCCCCTTAATGCAATATGAAAAGGGGAAGGCATGACTTCCTTCCCCTTTCGAGTTTAACAGCCTTCTACCGATTTCTTTTTTGGCATCTCCTTCTTCATCGGCATTTCTTTGCCCATCTTCATGCCTTTAAGCGATTTGATGTATGCGACGATGTCCTTCATCTGATCCGACTTCGGGTCGATTGCCTTGCCTTTCAGCGGATTTTCAATACAGAAGTTTACTGCCTCCTCAAGGCTCTTTTGCTTCTTGCCCATAATGTTGAATTCTTTTTTCGCTCCTGCCTTCTCTAATCCCTTACCATCCGGATGGCAGGAATTGCAGGACTTTCCCGCAGTGCCTCCTCCAAGCTTGGTGTCATTGAAAAGGGCTTTCCCGCGCTCTTCAGGAAGATGTTTCATGGCAAATGCACCCGAGAATAGCAACCCAAGCGCTATAATGGACAGCAGTACGATTCTTAAAACCTTCATTTGCTTCACCTCCTTTTTTACGAATCCTAATTTAGATTGTACTAACAAAAAATGCGTGATGCAACAATTTTTTTATGTATAATTAAGAATATGCCGGAACTCCTGAAAAATATGAATCCGATAACTCAGGCGCTTATCGCGACGTGCTTTACATGGTTTGTGACCGCTCTCGGCGCGGCAGCCGTTTTTGTAACGAGAAGCGTGAATAAAAAACTGCTTGACGGGATGCTCGGTTTCGCAGCCGGAGTTATGATCGCTGCAAGCTACTGGTCTTTGCTTGCGCCTGCCATAGAGATGTCCGAGGGTAAAGATATACCCAAATGGTTTCCGCCTTTGGCCGGATTTTTGATGGGCGCTGTTTTTCTGAGGATTATCGATAAAATCCTTCCTCATCTTCATCTCGGCTTTCCAATGCAGAAAGCCGAGGGCATTAAGACCTCATGGCGCAGGACAACGCTCCTGATTTTAGCGGTAACCCTTCATAACATACCCGAAGGGCTTGCTGTAGGAGTTGCCTTCGGCGCGGTTGCAGCAGGCATCCCGTCCGCCGATCTTGCAGGCGCGGTAGCCCTCGCTATCGGCATCGGGCTTCAAAATTTTCCTGAAGGGCTTGCCGTGTCCATGCCGCTTAGACGGGAGGGGCTGTCGCGGCTCAAAAGCTTCTGGTACGGGCAGTTGTCCGGCATTGTAGAACCCATTGCAGGGGTTATCGGCGCGGCCGCTGTTCTGGTTTCTAAGCCTATACTGCCTTACGCGTTGAGCTTTGCCGCCGGCGCAATGATATTCGTTGTAGTGGAAGAACTCATACCGGAATCGCAAAGGGGAGGCAATACGGATATAGCCACAATGGGAGCGGTTCTTGGCTTCGCGGTGATGATGGTGCTGGACGTGGGATTGGGGTAATTGTCAGACCGCTATCTCCAGAGCTATCTTGTCGTAACTTATAACGGGCGTTGTTTTTTTATCGGATTCTCTTTTTTCTATCAGTCCGATATGGTCCAAATACTTAACATCATCAGCCACATTTTTAATATCCCTCTTTGACAGCCTTGCAAGCTCATTAATAGAAGATGGTTTTTTCGTTTTAATTATGTGCAGCAGTTCGAGTCTTTTAGGGGTCAGCGCCTTTCTAAACGCTTCAAAACTGGTAAAGTAAAGGCCTGTCTCTTTTTTTACTTTTTCTCCCCTTTCGACAGCTTTGCCTGTCTTCACAAATTCATCAAGGGCTGTTTTTAACTCCTTAATGCCTATTTTTATTCTCTTCACTTTCATAGTTCACCTCTCTTATATTTTTCAATATCCCCGTAAAAATCCTGCGCTAATTTTTTAAGACTGCTGAAATTATAAGGCTCGACCCTACCTTTAATATGCCTGTGGTCTCCTTTGTCTTCGGCATTGTCATACCCTATTACCCGCACATAGTCAACGATATAGACCAGCGAATACTTATAGCCATGCGGCTTATCCGTTTCGAGATCGGGCAGTTTCCACATCTTGATCTCAATAGTATTCCCGGCCTCGTCTATGATCTTTTCATGCCTGATCAACTCTGCCTTCATCTATTGGTATTTTAGACCAATACGCCGTGACGAGTCAATAAGCATTAAGCTTACCATCTGCTTATGGCAGAATAGAAGATAACAAGGGTTTTCAATTTTTAAGGTTTTTGAGAGCTTCACAAAAGGAGATAAATATAGTAGATTATATAAATGCCGTTCCTATAGGGGGAGTCCAAATAAGTCTATGGATAAAACTTCGGCGCGACAGATTTATGGGAAAATGCGATGCTGCATATTTTTTCTATTAAGCATAGGCATCTTGATTTCATGCAGCAATAATGACAAATCCTCAAAAAATCCGAACCTTAGCGCACGAGCAGAGAAAATCAACGCCATCTATCAGAAATATATTTATGAGAAAAATATATGTCAAAAATTTGTTGAAAGTATTGAGGCAGACAGAGATACTGTAAGTAAAATTGAGGAGCTGGATTATAATGAGAGAAAAAACAGGGTTGGTGGTATTCTATCGAAGAGCATCGCAGCAAAATCAGAGGCCGTTCAGTACTTATTAAGAAATTTAGGTTATTTTGTCATAGATGTTGATTATCATGGCGGAGCAGGCATGATATATGTAAAAAATAGTCCAGTCTTTTGTGCTTACGAAGTCCATAAGCGTTTAAAAGAATTAGAAGCATTTGGTCCATCAGAAAAATCATGGGAGGTAAGAAAAAATTTTCTTGATTTATTTCTCGAACAAGTTGGAATGTCAGGAATGCCGGGATATGAGGGGCCGGTTTGGTTTGACTTTGAATCTCTGAGGAAAGAATTTGATGAGACAAAGAGGATATACACTGGACAAACAGAGAGGCA
>JACREW010000236.1 GCA_016212685.1 Nitrospirota bacterium | reverse complement strand
AATGTCCCAAGGAAGATATTATTAAAGCCGCGCGTTGGTTTGCTGAGTCAAAGGCAACAATGAGTTTCTGGTGCATGGGCCTGAACCAGAGGACAAGAGGCGTTTGGGTAAATAACCTTGTGCACAATCTCCACCTCCTTACAGGACAGATATGCAGACCCGGAGCTACATCCTTCTCTCTCACAGGACAGCCAAATGCATGCGGCGGCGTAAGAGACGGCGGGCTCCTCAGCCATCTGCTTCCTTACGGAAGGCTTATCGCCAATGAAAAAGACAGGGATGAGATAGAAAAATTATGGGGAATCCCGAAAGGAAAAATAAATCCGAAACCAGGACCAACAGCAGTTGATATTTTCAGGGCATTCAACAAAGGTGAAATAAAAGCCTTGTGGATCGCCTGCACAAATCCCGGACAGAGTCTGCCAAACCTTTCAACTTACAGAAAAGGGATGGAAGGGAAAGACACTTTTCTGGTTGTCTCAGAGGCGTATCATCCGACAAGGACATCTGAGCTTGCTGATCTGGTGCTCCCATCAGCGTTATGGGTTGAAAAAGACGGCACTTATGGGCAGTCCGAAAGGCGGTACCAGTATCTTGAAAAAGCTGTTCAGCCGCCGGCAGAGGCAATGCCTGATTTAGACGTAATGATTGAGTTTGCCCATAAACTCTTTGCAAAATTAGGCAGGGCTGAAGATGCAAAGAAACTCTTTAACTTCAAAAACTCAGAGGATGTATGGAATGAAATCAGACAGTGTTCAAAAGACACAGCATATGATTTTATGGGCATGACGAGGTCCCGGATGAAGAATGCCCACGGAATCCAGTGGCCGTGCCCGACAGAAGACCATCCGGGCACGCTAAGGCGCTATACCGCAAAGTATGGAGACCCTCTTTTAAAGAAATTTGACCCGCAGGCTTTAGATATTTCTTTTTACGGAGCCAAGGCTGACAGCAATAAAGCAACTGCATGGCTGAGGCCTCATAAGGGTCCTGCAGAGCCGCCTGATGCCGAGTATCCGTTCGTGCTTACTACAGGCAGGCAGATAGAGCACTGGCACACAGGGACAATGACCCTGAAGGTTCCTGAACTGAAACGATCTGCGCCTGATGCGTATGTTGAGATCAATCCAAACGACGCACAGAAACTCGGTGTTAAAAATAGGGATAAAGTGAGGCTCACATCAAGAAGGGGTTCTATAGTGCTTGAAGCAAAAGTTGTTGATGTGCCGAGGGACGGGCTTGTATTTGTCCCCATGCACTATCCTGACAGGCTTATCAACAACCTTACAACAGATGCGTATGATGCATTGTCAAAGCAGCCGGAGTTTAAGATATGTGCTGTGAAGATTGAAAAGGCATAGGGATAATGACATGGCTGTTACCAGCGTTATAGTGGAGTTTGAAGACGGCGCAGGCGAGGCTGTTTTGAACAGCCTCGCCATGATTGATAATGTGAGTGTTTACGGTGTTAAAGAAAATCAGATTGTAGCAGTGATAGAAGGGAAAGATATGAACAGCGTTGAGGAAACTATGAAGGGGATGTATGCCATTGATAGGATACTCGGAGTGTTTCCCGTATTTTCAGGAGACTATCCTGAGTAGAAAGCTGCTCAGGCCGCCTGGCGCCTTAAGTGAGATTGATTTTATCGCAAAGTGCATAAGGTGCGGCAAATGCACCCAAGTCTGTCCGTACAGATCGATCAGAATCGCGAGCCTGATGGACGGACTTACGATTATGGGCACGCCGTTTATCAAGGCAAGAGAAATTCCCTGTTATCTTTGCATGAAGTGCCCTCCTGTATGTCCATCGGGGGCGCTTGACCGCAATCTGAAACATAAAAAAGACGTCAGAATGGGCGCTGCCCTGATAAACCGAAAAGAATGCCTTGCATGGCAGGGCACGATATGCCGAAGCTGCTACCAGAGCTGCCCCATCTTTGATGAGGCGATAAGGCTTGACAGCGAATTAAGACCCTTTATTGATAAGAAGAAGTGCGTGGGCTGCGGTATTTGTGAAAATGTATGCCCTGTCGAGCCTGCGGCAATAATAGTGAAGGCGAAGTAAATGAGGATTAAAGTCTTCAGAAGAATCGCACAAATCTTAACAGTACTCCTGATAATTGCTATTCCTGTTCTAAACAAAAAAGGAATAACTCTTGTCACGGGGACACTTTATTCCCTTGCCATTGATGGAATATGGATAACAGATCCCTTGAGCGGCCTTCAGGTAATGCTCTCTACGCTGTCGGCAGACAGCGCGCTTTTATTATCAATGCTTATTCCCATAATCCTTGCGTTTGTTTTCGGAAGAGTATTTTGCGGCTGGATGTGTCCTCAAAACACCATATCAGAATTCTTTGATTATATATCCAGAAAAATCCCCCCTCTACCCCCCTTTTCTAAAGGGGGGATGGGGGGATTACAAATATTTAATATAACTCCATCGGCAAAACCGCGTTATGCCATTATGATCCTTTTGCTTGCATTGGCGCCTTTATTGGGATTTCCGGTTGCAAATCTCATATCAGCGCCGGGGATAATCTCTGTGCAGGTCTCAAAATATTTTTACGAAGGGGTTGTCGGCCTTGAAATCGGTCTTATCGGCTTGATTGTTATTTTCGAGATTTTTCTTCTGAGAAGGGTCTGGTGCAATTACGTCTGTCCGGTTGGCGGCTTCCTCGGATTGTTCAGACTCGGAAAGACAATGAAGGTGATATATACTGAAGACGCGGAGCATGTATGCGGAGGATGTCTTGAGTGCGCAAAGGCATGCCAGTTGGGGCTTAACCCTATGGAAGGGAAGATATATCCGCTCTGCCATAATTGCGGAGAGTGCATAGTCATATGTGAAAAGATTAAGGATAAAGGGAAACCGCTCAGGTTCAGTTTTTAAGAAACGGATCGATGAAAGTCTTGCTGCGCAGGCGTGCCTTATTCCGGTTTAAACCTGTATCCGATCCCGGAGACCGTGATGATATATTCCGGCTCCGAATGATTTATCTCTATTTTTTGCCTCAAGTGCTGGATATGCACATCGATAACCCTGCTCCAAGAGTATATTTTCGATTCCTTCCAGAGGTGTTTTTTTATCTCCTCCCTTCCGACCACAGAGCCCTTATTTGCGACCAGAAGACACAGAAGATCATACTCTTTGGGTGTAAGGATTATCTCTTTATTTTTTACCTTTACGAGCCTCCGTTTGTAATTGATGCTCAGGTCTCCTATAGTTGCATGTTCCTCGGCAGCGGGTTTTGTCCTCCTCATGCATGCCTTAATCCGGGCGATCAATTCGAGGGTCTCGAAGGGCTTTACCACATAGTCGTCGGCTCCGCTTTCGAGGCCTATCACCTTGTCGGAAATTTTGTCCTTTGCAGTGAGCATGATTATAGGCAATGACGGATGTTGCGATCTCAAGATGCGGCATATTTCGATTCCATTGCCGTCAGGAAGCATAAGGTCGAGGATCAAGATGTCCGGTTTATGAAGGGCGATTTTTTTTTTGCCTTCCGACCACGAAGCTGCCGTAACGACATCGAATTCATGAAGTTCGAGGTTTGCTTTTAAGACCTTGAGTATGTCCGTGTCGTCATCGATTGCCAGTATTGTTCCGTTTTCTTTCAGCACGGCGCTGTTATCCTTCTGGCTATTTCGAGCAGCCTGTGCTGCTCTGTGCTGTGAACGCTTTCGTTAGAGAAGCTCTCGCGGTTTCGGTCAGGGTAAGGCAGCTTAAAATAAAAACAGCTCCCGTTTTGACCATCGCTGTTGACGCCTATGATACCGTTATGCGCCTCTATTATGCCTTTGCATATTGCAAGGCCGAGACCCGCCCCTTCCTTATTGTCGTTTTTATAGAACTTTTCGAAGACCCTTTCGTGATCTGACGGAGGAACGCCCGGACCATCATCCCATACTTCGACAACTGCATATTCCTTCTCCGGGTAAGCGAATATGAGTATTTCAGAATCTTCGGGAGCGAATTTTATGGCATTGGTCAGGAGGTTTATCAGAACCTGTTTTATCCTGTCTTCATCGACACGGACAATAAGGTTGTTCGGTATATTTACATTAAAATGCATTCTTTTT
>JACREW010000235.1 GCA_016212685.1 Nitrospirota bacterium | reverse complement strand
GGTCTTTTGATATGACTGCGCACATATCGTCGTTCACATCATCTGGTTTTACGATAATCCTTATCTCTCTTCCGGCCTGAATCGCATAGCATTTATCCACGCCGTTGAAAGACATTGCAAGATCTTCAAGCTTTGCAAGTCGTTTCAGATAGTTTTCTATGCTTTCCCTTCTGACTCCCGGCCTTGCTGCCGATAGGGCATCCCCTGCCGCAACAAGGGCGGATTCCACGCATGAAGGGTCTACATCTCCGTGATGGGCCATAATGGCGTTTATCACATAGTCGTTTTCCCCGTATTTCTTCGCAAGATTCGCGCCGATCTCCTGATGCGAGCCTTCAATTTCATGGTCAACGGCCTTGCCTATATCGTGCAGAAGTCCTGCCCGCTTTGCAAGCTTTATATCGACGCCCAATTCTCCCGCCATCATGCCCGAGAGGTAAGCGACTTCTTTAGAATGCTGCAATATGTTTTGCCCGTAGGAAGTCCTGTATTTAAGCCTTCCAATGGTTTTTATAAGCTCAGGATGTATGCCGGAAATTCCGAGATCGAATACCGCCTTTTCGCCTTCTTCCCTGATTGTGCTATCCACTTCTTTTTTTACTTTTTCTACTACTTCCTCTATCCTTGTGGGATGAATTCTCCCGTCGGCTACGAGCCTTTCGAGGGCCATGCGGGCCACTTCCCGCCTTACCGGATCATGCGCCGACAGCGTAACGAGTTCAGGCGTATCGTCCACCACGAGGTCCACGCCTGTAGCCGCTTCGAATGCCCTTATGTTCCTTCCTTCTCTGCCGATAATCCTTCCCTTCATCTCGTCGCCGGGCAGGCTTACCGCGGATACGGTCGCATCGGCCACATAATCGCTCGAATACCTCTGTATGGCAAAACTGATAACCTCTTTTGCCTTTTTCTCCGCATTTTCTTTGGCCTCGTCTTCGATCTTTTTGGCAAGCTTGGCTGCCTCGAATTTTGTATCTTCAGCGACCCGTTTTAAGAGTTCCTGTTTCGCATCTTCCGAGGTAATCCCCGATATGCGTTCAAGCATAAGCGTTTGTTCTTTGATGAGGTTGGAATACTGGTTTTCTTTTTCCGACAGCGAGCGTTCACGCGCATGATGCTCCCGTTCCCGTTTATTGTATTCGTGCTCTTTCCTCTCGAGTTGGTCCACTCTCTTTTCCAACTGCTCTTCCTTCTGCCTGAGTCTCTTGTCGAGCTGGTTAAGCTCTTTCGTCCTTTCCCTTATCTCCTTTTCAGCCTCGACCTTTGCCTGATATGCTAAGTCCTTTGCGTGAATAGCCGATTCTTTTCTTAGCGCTTCCGCCTCGCGTTTAGCGTCCTCCATTAACTGCTTTTTTTCTTTTTCAATGCTTTCCTTCTGTGATTTGAGGGTATTTTTGTAGATAATGAAGAAGGCGAGGCCGGTTACGGCGCCGGCAGCAACGGCAATAAGTATCAACATGAAGCTATTGTCCATATGGGTTATCCCCCTCCTTGTCGAATTTTAATTAAAAACAATCGGGCGCCGGAAAAACGGCACTCGATAAGGATATGACTATGATGGATAGGCAATTAAGAGATAAAACCGGTGTGTTAGAACGATCTCAGAGTCGGGACATGACCATGCATTGTGTTTTTTATATGCAAATTATATTGAAAATCATGCATGATGAAGCTTTTTAAATATGTTTTCTTCAAAGTCCTAACTCCTTTATTTTCACACGTTAATTGCAACTATCCATCCGGTCACATCATAACTCATAGTTCATGGCTCGCCCATGAATGAGGGATAAGCCGTCAACTATAAGCTATATAAGCCCACCCTGCCGTGTGGTGAAAAATTAGATCCCTGTGTCTACAGGTGGGCGCCTTGAAGATAACTTAGGCTTCCTCTCTTCCCTTTCGGGGGAGGCATGCACACCGTGTACCTAACGCTGGCTCCCCAAAAATCTAATTTGCGGGATCAAACGCTTTCACCTAACCACTAACAGGGCAGGTAAACAATCCCTTAGTTAGTTATAACAGAAAACAGGGTGCATAAGCAACTAAAATGTTTGGAGTGTTATATATGGATGTGCGTTCCTTGCGTTATAAATGTGAATTATCATTCTAAAATTTAAATTAATAGATAGCCTAAGATTTTTTTCTTGACAGGCGGTATTTTGTCTGCTATTCTTAAATCAGAAGCGCCTCGTTACCTCCCCTAAGCTGCTGTCCGGTTTCCTACGGGCAGCAGCACTTTTAATTCAGTTCGATTAACTCGTATTCCCGCTTGCCGAGGCCGAGCCTTTCCGCCTCTTCCACCTGAAGTATATAGTTTTTATGATGCAGGCCGAGCAGTATGTCTTCGCCTTGTTTTATTTTTTCATCTTCCGCAAGGGATGAAGGCAAAGGGATTGCCTTTAAAAGCATGTCCATTGATGCCTGCTCTACGGCCACGATGTCGTCCGAGATTAAAATTCCCATATCCTGAATAACAGGCACATCAGCCGCGGGCATGCAGTCGCATTCAGGCTGGATTTCCGTGAGGAAATTTACGAAGATGACCTTATTAGGCTTGAATGTGTCAATTACGGCTTTTGCAGCCTCGGAAAGTGATTTCATAAAGATATCGACATCTTCAGGCAGGTGCAGGGAGCCTTCAGGACATACCCTCGCGCATCTTCCGCATCTCCAACATCTCTCATTCGTATAACTGAATTTATCATCTTTGAAACTTATGCAGTCCAAAGGACATATCTCCTCGCATTGATAACATAAAGCGCATTTCTCGATGTCCCAAACGAGATCCCCTTCTCCTATCGTGTGCATCGAGCCCCTTCCGCATTTCCAGCCGCAGTGTCTGTGGCTGCCGCTCACGCCCCCCATCGCAATGTTCTTTATCGCTCCGGCATATCCGGCATTGATATGGCCTTTTACGTGCGAGCAGACTACCATTGCAGGCACATCGTAAATCAGGGACGCCACCGCTATTTCTCCAAGAATATCTCCCGCCTTGACCATGATATTGTCGTTTCCGTAAAGGCCATCGGCAAGGACGACAGGAGCGCCCACGGATAGATGGTTTATGCCGTTATGGTTCGCTACTTCAAGGTAATCGAGCCCCTTGATCCTTACGGTATCCGTAACAAAAGGCTTTGTTCCCGCTGTTTTTAATGCATCGACCATCTTTCTTAAAAATATCGGCCTCACTATTCTATGCGCGCCTTCGGACCCGAAATGGGTTTTTACTGCGACCCACTCGTTCTTTTCGAAATATTTGGGAAGTTCTACCTCTTTTAATAAACGTTCAAGCTTTCCGGGCATACTCTCGTCGTATTTCCATTTACTTACTCTTGCCGACGCGAAATAAACTTTTGACATAAGGTCACCTCCCATACTTTTATGGGGAGATAGGATATAGTATTAGAGCTGCTGAACCCGCTGCAATACAATGCCCTGCCTCTTTTTTTAATCTGCGATTTTATTATAAATCAGCGCTATTAACCACGCGCTTATAAAGCCGTCGAGGAAGCCGTAAAAGAGCCCGACGAAACTTCCCAAAGGCGATATGCTATAACCCGGATAGATGGATTGCGCGAGGACTTCAAGAAATAGCTTTCCGTAGCCGCTATAAAATGAAAGCCATGTCGTAACGAACAGCGATCCGCCCCATACCGTCCCTAACGCAATCCCTAATGCCGAAGGTTTGAGCTTCATCGTTGCCTCCTTCAAATAAATCCTGCCTGTGTTTGCGTATTTAAATTTTACTAAAAACAGCAGCCATTGTATAATAAAAAATGCTTTACCGGCTATTGATAATAATTACTTTCCTGTTTTTGCCTGCCTTTGCGAACGCAGGGCAATTGCCTGAATATAATTTAGAGGTTTCATTCGATATCCACAATTCTAAGATCCTCGGACTTGCAAAGATCGATGTAAGCGCAGGCAGAGAGCTTGTACTGCATACAGGCCAGCTTAAAATTCTTGATTTAAGCATTAACGAACAGCAAATCCCTCATTTAGTAAGTAATCCCCCCATCCCCCCTTTACTAAAGGGGGGCGAGGGGGGATTACTAAAAATTATACCCACTGCTAACGGTCTCTTGAGTATCAGGTATGAGGGTACCTTTAAGGCTAATCAAAATATTTACGATACGAATTATGGGGCTGTGAGTAGCATTATCGACGATAGGGGAATATCCCTTACGGGAATATGGTATCCGCAGGCAGACAGCTTATACAGATATAATCTCAGGGCGATCCTCCCAAAAGGATACGAGGCTGTTTCAGAGGCAGAAAGCATTATCAAAAACACAAAGAACGGCAATACGGAATTTATCTTCGAATTCCCGCATCCGGTTGACGGAATAAATCTAATTGCAACAAATAAATACGAGATAATAAAAGACAGTTTTAACAATGTCGAAATCTATGCATATTTTTTTAAAGAGGATATCGAGCTCGCCAAACAGTACATAGAGCACACAAAGAAGTATCTCAAGATGTATGAGGCGCTTTTAGGTAAATATCCATACAAGAGGTTTTCGATCGTCGAAAATTTCCTGCCTACCGGATACTCGATGCCCGCATATACGCTTCTCGGGCAGGATGTTGTGCGCCTTCCATTTATTGTTGAGACATCACTCGGGCATGAGATCTTGCATCAGTGGTTCGGCAACCTTGTGTATATAGACCATGAAAAAGGAAACTGGGCAGAGGGATTGACGACATACCTTGCAGACCACCTTTATGAGGATCGGAAGGGCAAGGGCTGGGAATACAGGAGACAGACATTAATAGATTACATGAGTTATGTGAATAACATGAATGAATTTCCCCTTAGAGACTTCAGGGGCAGGATTGACTTCTCATCAAAGGCAATAGGCTATGGAAAGACGGCAATGGTATTCCATATGCTTAAAAATATTGCCGGAGAAGATGTCTTCTATAAATCCCTGAGAGACCTTATACAGGAGAAAAGATTTAAGAAGGCCTCATGGGATGATATTAAAAATGTCTTTGGGAGGACGTATAAAAAAGACCTGGACTGGTTTTTTAAGCAATGGGTCGATATCCCTAAAATGGCCGATCTTTATATCGATGGATTTCGGATCAAGCAGAGCGGCAATAAATACGAAGTCAGCTTTAATATCGGGCAGAGGGGAAGGGTTTACGCAATAGATGTTCCTCTGACTATTTATTATTCGGACGGCTTTAAAAAGAAGGTTTGGGTCAGGGCGGATAAGGTGAAGACAGGCCTGACATTATCCCTTGCGAGCATGCCTGAAAAAATAATTATGGATGAAGATTACGACATGGCAAGAAAACTTTCGAATAACGAGGTCCCTCCTGTGATAGCAAGGCTTTTAGGCGATGAGAAGATTATAATTGCCTTTCCGGTTAGTAACAGAGAGGCTTATAAGGCTGTTATCGATTCCTTTAAAGAAAGAGGGGCTGTAGGAAAAGAGAGTAAGGATATCGGTGATTCCGACATAAAATCATCGTCCCTCGTTATACTCGGAAGTGATAATCCTGTAATCGAGAGACTTTATGGAAGCATTGATAAGATTGATACAGGGTTCAATCTTACTATAAAAAACAATCCATGGAATCAGCAAAAGGTTGCTGCTATCTTTTCCGCTCAATCAAAGGGTGAAGTGGATGCGGCCTTTAGAAAGATATTTCATTATGGAAAGTACAGCGCTATATCCTTTGACAACGGAAGAAATATCTATAAAAAGATTGACGAGTCACAGAGGGGTATAAACATGGAGAATAAAGAACAGACCGCGGCAATTGATGTCTCTGCCATAAGGACATTACCCGAAGTTATAGAGAGTGTATCGGGTAAAAAGATTGTCTATGTCGGTGAATATCACGACAGGTTTGCCCATCATAATGTCCAACTCGAAGTCATAAAGGGATTATACAAAAAGTATAAGAAGATAGCCGTTGGAATGGAGATGTTTCAGCGGCCGTATCAAAAGTCTCTGGATGATTATATAGCCGGCAGGATTGATGAGAGAGAGTTTTTGAAGAAATCGGAATATTTCAAACGATGGGGTTTCGACTACAATCTCTACAAGCCGATACTCGACTTTGCAAGACAGGAAAAAATACCGGTGATTGCCCTTAATACCAGGCGTGAGATTGTGGATAAAGTGTCAAAAAGCGGTATAGATGCGCTATCCGGTGATGAAAAAAACGAAATGCCTTCGCAGATGGATTTTTCGGACAACGAATACAGGGAAAGGCTTAAAAAAGTTTTTGAAATGCACGGCAGGTCCAAGGAGAGGAATTTCGATTTTTTTTATCAGTCGCAGATACTTTGGGACGAGACTATGTCGATGTCGGTGGATGAGTTTCTGAAGAAGAATCCTGATTATCGGATGGTCGTTTTAGCGGGAGGAGGGCATCTGCAATACGGCTCCGGAATTCCGAAGAGGACATTCAGGCGCAATGGGTACGACTATTCAACTATCCTTAATGATGTGGATATCGAACGAAATATCGCCGATTATATAATCTTTCCGAAACCGCTTGACGGCGCTTCTGCGCCGAGGCTTATGGTTTCGTTAAAAGAGGACAACGGAAAGGTCGGCATAGACGGATTTGGCGAGGACAGCATTGCCGAAAAATCGGGGCTGACCGAGGGAGACATAATAATCTCTCTCGACGGCATTGCCGTAAGCAATGTGGACGATATAAAACTCCATCTCTTCTACAAAAAGAAGGGAGATGCTGTAAGGGTAAAGGTTTTGAGAAAAAGATTTCTCTTCGGAGATAAAGAGATGGAGTTCGAGGTCGCACTATGATACCGGTTATTGTTCTTATCCTCTCCATCGGGCTGCAGTTGGCGGCTGCCGTATATGCCCTGCATCTTATTCGCATTACGAGCCGGAAGCTGGCATGGATTTTAATCTCTCTTGCAATGTTTTTAATGGCTGGAAGGAGATTGGCATCGTTTGTTTCATTTATAACCGCCGGGGCGAAGATACCTCTTAGCGCTCCAGAACTAATTGCCCTGATAATTTCCTGTCTGATGTTGATTGGAGTCATTCGTATAAAAAAATATTTTAGCTCTATTTATTCAGCCGAAGCAGCCTTATTAGAGGAAAAGGCAAAATCAGAAGCCATTATAGAGTCCCTGAGGAATATCGCTGAAGGAGTGTCTGCTGCAACCGGTGAGACCTTTTTCCGTTTATTAGTGCAATATCTCACAAAGACTCTAAATGTGGACTATGCCTTTGTGGGCGAACTGGTCGGCGATAAAGGCGATAAAGTTAAAACTATCGCGGTATGTGCCAGAGGAGAGATAGTAGATGATTTTGAGTATAATTTAGCCGATACGCCCTGCGAAAATGTTGTAGGTAAGACAATGCGATGCCATCCACGAGGTGTTCAGCAGCAGTTCCCCCTTGATTATATGCTTGCTGAAATGGGGATCGAGGGTTACATTGGAATTCCTTTATCTGATTCTGCAGAGCGGCCAATGGGTATATTGGTTGTGTTAAACTGCAAACCTCTGGATAACATAAACACATTAGAATCCATACTGCGAATTTTTGCAGTCCGCGCCTCTGCCGAACTGGAGCGCAGTTGGATCGAGAAAAATTTACAGAAAAGCGAAATGCGATATAAAATGCTCGTTGAATCGGTAACAGACTATATTTATACTGTGAAGGTTGACAACGGACACCCGGTTTCAACTTTACATGGCACAGGCTGTGTGGCTGTGACAGGCTATACACCGGAGGAATACGGCTTCGACCCATATCTCTGGCACAGAATGGTTCAAGAGGCAGACAAGCCCCTTGTAAATGAACGAGCAGAAAAGGTTCTTCTGGGAATATCTGCACCACCGCTTGAACACCGGATTATACATAAAAATGGCCAAATTCGCTGGGTTAGAAACACGCCGGTTCCACGATACGATGATAAGGGAAACCTGATTGCTTACGACGGCATGATAAAAGATATAACCGAGCAAAAAGAGCTTGAATTCCAGCTTTACCACGCCCAGAAGATGGAGGCAATCGGCACACTTGCAGGAGGCATATCTCATGACTTCAATAACATGCTGACAACGATAATAGGATACGGAAGCCTCTTGCGGACAGAGATAAAAAACGATAATCATATAATGGCATATGTGGAATCAATAATTGCCTCTGCGGAAAAGGCAGCCAATCTGGCAAAGAACCTCCTTGCATTCAGCAGAAAACAGATCATTTCTCCGAATAATGTAAATCTCAACGAGATTGTGAGAGGTACAGAAAGACTTCTATCCAGGCTTATCGGCGAAGATGTAGAACTTAAAACTGATTTAATAGATAGGAATTTAATAATAAGGGCAGATGTCAGCCAGATAGAGCAGATACTGATGAATCTTGTTATAAACGCAAGGGATGCCATGTCGGATGGAGGACTTTTAACTATAAAGACAGATATCATGGAGATGGATGATGAGTATGTAAAAAGACACGGTTACGGCATACGAGGGAGTTATGCCCTAATAACTGTTTCAGATACGGGTATAGGCATAGATAAGGAGATAAAGGAAAGGATATTCGAGCCGTTTTTTACGACAAAGGAAGCGGGGAAAGGCACAGGTCTGGGTCTTTCAATAGTATATGGAATAGTCAAACAGCATAATGGTTTTATTAATTGTTACAGTGAATTGGAAAAGGGAACTACATTCAAGATATATTTACCGATAGTAGATTCGGAGGTTAAAGGCGCAAAGTTTATAGAATTTGCTGTCCCGGCAGGCGGTACAGAAACAATCCTTGTAGCAGAGGACAATGCAGATATAAGAAAGCTCGCAAGGGAGGTTCTTGAGGGATTTGGATATAGTGTCATAGAAGCTGAAAATGGTGAAGATGCCGTAATAAAATTGGGTCTTCGCGTAATCGTGTGGGTAGTTTTGAGCACTTTCCTATATCTCCGGCAACATACAAGTCAGTATTTTCAGCCTCAGATACTCCTCATCACGTAACCCATACGCCCGT
>JACREW010000234.1 GCA_016212685.1 Nitrospirota bacterium | reverse complement strand
CTTAAAAGCCTCTGCCCTTCCCTTTTTAACGAAAATTCTTCCGTAAAAAATACCTTTTTTATTTCGACAGCGGGAGATGCCGCCGCCGTCGAAATAGAGTGCATGCCTTCGATCAAAAAAGCCTCATGCTTGAATCGAGCGCGCTTCTCCTTTATCTTCAAGACTTCTTTGATTAAAGGATTTGTCGGGCTTGTAATTTTTATGTATCTCATTACAGCAATTTAAACGGCGAGGGGATGAAGGTGACAATAAAAATAATCAGAGATAAAAGGCCTACAAATCTCCTTTCCCGGTCTATCGGAACCTCCCAATAAATCACCGGCGGGTGTTTTATTCCGAGGATAAGCATCAATACGGCCCATAATGCCCACCCCTCCCAGTAAAAAATACCGAGTATAGCAAGGATTGCGACAAGAACTATCGATATATATTTATGCCTTTCGCCTAAGATTGCGAATGCTATATGGCCTCCATCGAGTTGACCGATTGGTATAAGATTAAGCGATGTAACAAAGAGGCCGATCCAGCCTGCGAATGCGACCGGATGGAGAAGGATGTCATGATTATCGGACGTAACGCCGATTATCACCTTCGACAGAAAAGAAAACAAAATTGAATCCCCCAGATTCAACGCGCCGTCTGTCTGCGGCAAAGAGACCACCTCAGACATGCTAAGGCCAATAATACTCGCTGCAACCGATACGACAAATCCGGCTATCGGGCCTGACGCGCCTATATCGATAAGGGCTTTTCTCGTCACTATAGGCGACTTCATCTTGATAAAAGCGCCGAACGTCCCTATTATCGAGGGCGCGGGAATGAAATACGGCAGGGTCGCCTTTGTGTGATGTTTTTTCGACGCGATATAATGCGACAACTCATGACACAGAAGTATTGTCATCAAGGCGCCGGCGAATGGCAGTCCCTCTATTACCCTGCCCGGCTCGTTAATTATATTTATTCCCTTTTGCAAGGCGCCCGCGGTCAGCGTTGTAGAGAACGTAACAATAAACAAAATTACATGAAGGTATGGAATTTTTTTCATTAAGATCAAATATCGAATTTATCGGTCTCGGCGAGCGCCCTGAGGTCGTTGGTTATGCTCTTTGAAAACGGGTTGATTTCCCACGCCGCTTTTATGGCATCGATAGCCTTCTGTTTATTGCCCATCTCCAGATATGTCTTGCCCATCTGGTATTTTATATGCGCATCGTTGGGTATCACTTTTAAAGCCTCCTTATATATCTCTATCGCCTGTTCATGCTTGGCTACTTTTCTGTACGCCTCTGCAAGGCTCTGCAAGATGGACGGATCGTAAGGGTTCTTCTTATAAGCCTTGATAAGCATCTCGAGCGCCTTTTCGTTTTCGTTCTTTGCCAGATACATCTGTCCCATCAGATGGCTCGATGCTGAAACACCTTCCCTCGTGCCCGAAATAGCGTCCTTCAGGATGGTCTCCGCCTTATCGGTCTCGCCCTTTGTGGTATAGATTTTACTCAGGGCGATCAGTCTCTCGGTGCTCGCGGGGCTTATCTCCCGCGCCATTTCATAATACTTTATCGCCGATTCCATATCACCGAGATTTTCATATACCTCGGCGAGAGAATTATACGAGTTCACAAACATAGGTTTTTTCTCTATAGCCTTTTTGAAAAAATTTATCGCCGTATACGCGTCCCCCTTAGCGACCGCTAAAAGCCCGAAGTTATAGGCGACAGTCGGGCTGTCGGGATAATATTCCGACGCCCTTAAAAGCTGGTTTTCAGCCTCGCTCAAATCACGTTCGTCCAGATATCTCTTGAAGTCTCTGAGGTGCGTATCGAAATTGGAGGGGTTAAATTTTTTGGCCAGCACCTTTGAAAGCTTGGCCTCGAGGTTGGCGAGCACGAAAGGTTTTATGAGGTAATCGTCCGCGCCGCTTTCCGCTGCCTTGGCGACCGCGCTCTTGTTCGCCTCCGCCGTAACGAATATGAAATTAACGCGGTCGTACTTCTTGTCCTTTCTGACCGCGGTGAAAAATTCGGTGCCGCTGACTTCCGGCATATTGATATCGCTGATAACGAGGTCTATCTTCACCGACTTGATTATATCGAGAGCCTTTTTACCGCTCTCGGCCATGACGACGCTTTTGAAGCCGAGCTTCTGCATCATATTGTTTATGGTCCTGCGCATGGACGCTTCATCGTCCACGACCAGGCAGTTTATATTCAGATATTGCATGGGAACGCCCATTATACCTTAACCTCCTTCAGCGTCTCGGGTATTGTGAATACAAACACGGCGCCGCCCTTATCCGAATCTTCCGCCCATATCCTTCCGCCGTGCGCCTCCACAACGAGTTTGCAGAACGTCAGTCCGAGCCCGGTGGTCGTTTTCCTCTGCTTGTTAGCTTCCTCTACCTGGAAAAATTTATCGAATATCTTATGCTTTAGTTCGTCGGGAATGCCTATTCCCTCATCCGACACGCTTATGTAAAACTCTTTACTTACGTCGTCATGCCGGACTTCAATCGTGATCTTAGCGCCTTCCGGCGAATGCTCTATGGCATTCAAAAGTAGGTTGGAAAATACCCTGCCCATAAGATTTTCATCGATGTAACACATGTGTGAACTGCCGTTGAACTCCAGATCTATATCCTTGCGGGCTGCGCTGTTTTTAAACGACGACACCTCGCTTTTAGCCAGTTCATAGAGGTCCGTTTCTTCCCTGAATATCTTGATCTTGCCCTCTTCGAGCTTCGACAGATCCAGTATATTCAGCACCATTCTTTGTAATTTATAGGTATCTTCTATGGCCAAGTTCAGGTATTCGAACTGTTCTTCGGTAAGTCTCTCGTGGTTCAAAAGGTCGAGATTGGCAATAATGATGCTGATAGGTCCTTTCAGGTCATGCACGATAAAATTGGTCAGGTTCGTCTTGAGGTCATCCATCTCCGTGAGCCGTTTATTCGACTCTTCGAGCATGCCGACCTTTTTGTCGAGAAGCTCTTTTGCCTGCGCCGCATAAATAAACGGCGCCAGATGTTCGACGATATCTACCGAGACATTCTCATGGTCTTTGGTAAAAGGCGTTCCTCCCTCCGTATCCGCAAGGTTCACAACGCCTAATTTTTTGCCGAGATATTTTATGGGAATGCTGAGAGAATTACCCGATTTATATTTGGAAAAATCGGGCGGGGAGAAAAACTCCAGTCTTTTTTCATCCGTATAAAACGGCTCGTCATCTATTAATGCCCTTGTGGAAATTGTAACATCCGACAGGTTTCTCTTGTGCCCGACTATCTCCGGATTTGTAGACGCCCTGACCTCAAGAGTCAGGTCTTCGTGATTGATGATCATTATGGAGCATTTCTTTACTTTAAGGCAGTCCGCAAGAATATTCACCACATTCTGCAGTTTTTCGTCCAGCGAAACGTCCTGCCGCAAGAGCGTCCTGCCGATATTATATTTTTCGCAAAGGTCGTACGACATATTGAAAATTATATCATAATCTACAAAATATCGAACATATGGAGGCATGGGCGGATAAAAGGCTTTACCTCGCCACATTATTGAGGATGACTGTTGCAACTTATGCAATAAACAAATCCACGTTAAACATACTGGACTGTTTCAAAAAATGCGAATTGTAAAGACTTTTAGCTGTTCATGCCTCCATATAAATACGACAGAAGGGGTTATACCTCCATGACTATAGGCATTATCATGGGCTTTCTGTCCATCGTATTTCTGAGGTATTTTTTAAGCGTTGACCGCAATTTTGCCTGAACGAGACTCATATCGGAAATTATATCATCTTCCAGATCCATCAGGGTATTCGTCATCAATTCCCTAACCTCATTGATTATATCAGGAGAGGCGTCTTCAAAGATAAACCCCCGCGATATTATCTCGGGCCCTGAAACTATCTTCTTCGTGAGCTTCTCTATGCCCACAAGGACTATCACTATCCCGTCGTGCGCGAGCCGCTTTCTGTCCCTCAGAACGATGTCTTCAACGCCTCCTATGTCCTTGCCGTCTATGAATACCCTTCCGGAAGTCACCTTCCCGTCTTTTGACGCTCCTTCCCCGGTTATCTCGAGAACTCCGCCGTCTTCCATTATAAAAATATTCTCCGCGGGTATGTCCGACTTTTCCGCCAGCCTTGCGTGATATTTCAAATGCCTGTATTCTCCGTGTATAGGCATGAAATATCTCGGCCTGACGATATTCATCATAAGCTTTAACTCTTCCTTGGAAGCGTGTCCCGATACATGTATCTCCGAAACCTTTTCGTATATGACGTCGGCTCCTCTCCTCATCAAATGGTTGATAATCCTCCCTATGGACCGCTCGTTGCCGGGGATGATCTTTGCCGAGAGGATGACCGTATCCCCTTCTTTTATCTTTATATGCTTATGCTCGTCGATGGCGATTCTGGAGAGAACGCTCATGGGCTCTCCCTGGCTTCCGGTGGTTATGATAACCGCTTCATTGTCCGGCAGGTCTTTAAGGTTTTCAAGCCTCACCCATGTGTTTTCAGGCATCTTCAGATAACCCAGGTCGAGGGCTATCTGCGAGTTCGACACGATGCTCTTTCCGCACATGATAACGCGCCTTCCGTATTGCACGGCAACGTCGATAGCCTGCTGTATCCTGTGTATATTGGACGCAAAGGTGGCTATGATTATCCTTCCCTTTGTCTTCGAAAATATGTCTTCAAAGGCCCTTCTTACCTCTTTTTCGGAGAATGTGAACCCTCCTTTCTCGGCATTGGTGCTGTCTGAAAGCATCAGCAATGTCCCCTTCTCCCCGTATTCCGAAAATTTGTGAAAGTCCATTAATTCGCCGTCGACCGGCGTGGGGTCAAGCTTGAAGTCGCCGGTATGAATAATATTGCCGAGTGGAGTATTGATGCCGAGACCCACCCCGTCAACAATGCTGTGGGTAACTCTCATGAACTCTATCTTGAAAACACCGAGTGTAACGGTATCCCTCGGCTTGATAGGCATGAGGGGAACGTCGGTGATATTATGCTCTTTTAACTTTTCCCTGACGAGGGCAAGGGTAAGAGGTGTTCCGAAAACAGGGACGTTTATCTCTTTAAGCAAAAACGGCAGGGCGCCGGTATGGTCTTCATGCCCGTGGGTGAGGATAATACCCTTTACTTTTTCACGGTTGTCGAGGACATAAGAAAAATCGGGTATGACGAAATCCACTCCCAGCATATCCTCTTCCGGGAACATAAGGCCCGCATCCACGATAATGAAGTCATCGGCGTATTGAAATACGGTCATGTTAAGACCGATCTCTTCAAGACCTCCGAGAGGAATTACTAAAAGTGAATTTATCTCCACCTTTCTATCGCTTCTTCTATGGATATATCGCCGTCCAGCACCTGCTGTATTATAGGTTTTGCAGTTCGTTCATCGGTTTTAGATTGCTTAATCCGCATTATCTTTTCCGCAACATTGAAAAATGCATCGACAACATCTGGATCGAATTGCTTCCCTCTCTGCTCCCTTATATAATCCAACGCCTTTTCCATGGGCCATGCAGTCTTGTATATCCTTTCCGATGTCAGGGCATCGAAGACATCGGTTATAGCGACTATCCGCCCGGATATCGGAATATCGGCGCCTTTAAGAGCGAACGGATAACCGCTGCCGTCCCATTTCTCGTGATGGCTTAAAGCGATTTCCCTCGCGAGCTCGAGAAGCGGCAGGGTAGTGCCGCTGAGTATCTTGCCGCCTATGACGGTATGCAATTTTATTATATTGAACTCGTCGTCGCTTAGCTTGCCGGGCTTCAGGAGTATGCTGTCCGGAACGCCTATCTTGCCTACGTCGTGCATGGGCGCGGCGTATTTCATCATCATGACGTGACCGTTGTTCATCCCTATCTCCCCCGCTATCAGGCTTACATAGTCCGCTATCCTTTCGATATGCCTTCCTGTCTCGTCGTCCCTGAATTCCGCAGCCTTACCGAGCCTTATTATAATCTCGAGTTGTGTATGCTCCAGCATCTGGAGTTTCTCAAGCAGGTTCGATTCCATAACGTCGAGGGATGTATTCAAAAATTCATCGCGTTCCTTCAGCTTGAGCATATTATAGACCCGCGCCTTGAGCTCCTCAACAAAAAACGGTTTTGTCACATAGTCGTCCGCTCCCAACGAAAGGGCGTTTATGATGCTCTGCTTGTCGGTAAGCGCAGAGAGGACAACAATTGGAAAGTAATTTTTCGCCCTCGCGTCTTTTAATTTTCTAAGCACATCGAAACCGTCCATTACCGGCATCATGAGATCGAGGATTATGAGGTCGGGAAGTCCGTCCTTCTGAATCTCATCGAGCAGTTCACTGCCGTCGCATGCCTTTTTAATGACGATATCGGGGTCGCTCCTGAAAACGGCCTCTACAAGCTCTATATTCGTAGGAACGTCATCCGCAACATATACTGTTCTCCGCATCTATTCCTCCCGAACCTAAAGACGTTTCTTTCTCAACCTCAAAGAGTTGCTTACGACCGAAACGGAACTGAAGGCCATCGCTGCCGACGCGATCATAGGATTAAGCAACGGCCCGCCGAAAGGATACAAGAGGCCCGCTGCAACCGGAATTCCCACCACGTTATAAAAAAATGCCCAGAAAAGATTTTGCTTGATAGTAGTGATGGTGAGCCTGCTTAATCTTATAGCATCCACAACGCTCTTCAAGTTGCCCTTTATGAGCGTTATATCTGACGCCTCGATAGCTATATCGGCGCCGGTGCCTATGGCGATCCCTACGTCAGCCTCGGCAAGAGCAGGCGCATCGTTAATGCCGTCGCCTACCATAGCCGTGACCTTCCCCTCCGCTTTTACCTTCCTCACAACCTCGACCTTCTGATCCGGCATCACTTCCGCAAAAAACCTGTCAATTCCTGCTTCATTTGCAATTGCCCGTCCAGTATTCTGATGGTCACCGGTAAGCATTATAACATCAATCCCCATTTTTTTCATCTCGCTTATGGCTTCCAAAGACCCTTCCTTTATTGTATCGGCTATGGAGAAAACCGCTTTAATCTCGTTATCGACAGCCATGAAAACGGGAGTCTTCGCCTCAGAGGATATTTTCTCAGATAATGACTCTACAGTCAATATATTTATATTTCCCCGCCGCATCATTCCTTCATTGCCGATAAAAACATCAATAATCCCCCCACGCCCCCCTTTAGCAAAGGGGGGTAAGGGGGGATTTGAATCCTGTATTTTTACCTTTGCCTTTATTCCACCGCCGGGCATCGCCGAGAAATTCGAAATCTCCAAAAGTTCTATATTGCGCTCGACTGCTTTCCTTACTATAGCAGCGCCGACCGGATGCTCCGAAAACCTCTCCGCCGATGCGGCAATCTGTAGGACTTCGTCAGACGATAGGCTATGGGTTATAGGCGAGGGGGATGCCTCTTGCCCATTGCCTGTTATGATTATATCCACGACTTCGGGTTCGCCTTTTGTTATCGTGCCTGTCTTATCCAATATCACAGCCTCGATCTTATGGGATAACTCCAGCGCTCCGGCGTCCCTTATGAGTATGCCATTCTCGGCGCCCTTTCCCGTTCCTACCATTATCGCGGTCGGCGTCGCAAGACCCAACGCGCACGGACAGGCTATGATCAGCACCGCAATAAAATTCATCAATGCGAGAGTGAACGAAGGCTTGGGGCCGAATACGAACCATGCCAGAAATGTAATTACCGCTATCCCTATTACCGTCGGCACAAAAACGGAAGCGACCTTATCCGCAAGCCTCTGAATGGGCGCTTTGCTTCCCTGCGCCTCTTCGACAAGTCTTATTATCTGCGATAATGCCGTATCCTTGCCTACCTTTAACGCCCGCAGTTTAAAACTCCCCGCCTTATTCACCGTTCCGCCGAAGACCTTATCTCCCGGAGATTTTTCAAGCGGCAGGCTTTCTCCGGTGAGCATGGATTCGTCCGTTGTGGAATAACCGTCAATCACCTCGCCGTCAACCGGGATCCTCTCTCCGGGCTTGACAATAACAATGTCTCCGGCAGTAACTTCCCCTATCGGTATATTTTTCTCTTCACCGTCCCTTATAACAAAGGCCGTTTTTGCCTGCAGCCCCATGAGCTTTCTTATCGCGTCGGAAGTCTTGCCTTTCGCCTTCGCCTCAAGAAGCCTGCCCAAAAGGATAAGGGTTATTATGGTAGCCGATGTATCGAAATATACATGGGGAGTTATCCCTCCCTTAAAGAACAACTCCGGCATGAATGTGGCCACCAAACTATAGATATAGGCCGATGACGTTCCTACGCTTATCAGCGTATTCATGTTGGTTGTGCGGTGCTTAAGCGCGGAAATGGCCGCCTTATGAAACCTCAAGCCGCTCCAGAACTGAACAGGCGTCGCGAGCAGGAATAACAGATACCAGTTGGACAAAACGGGAAGGGCAATCATGCTTCCGATGATAATCGGAGCCGTAAGTATCGCGCTTGAGATAAAACGCTTTCTTAATTCATTAAATTCCTTCTCGCGCTGCTCGCGCTCCCTGTCGATAAATTCTTCTGTTATCTGCTCCGCTGAATACCCCGCTTCCTTTATCACTGCACTGAATGCCTCAAAGCCGGTCATCTCAGGCATAAATTCAACGGTCGCCTTCTCGGCCGGAAGGTTCACAACCGCGCTCATAACGCCGGGAATATCCCTGAGCGCCCTCTCAACAGCAGAAGAACAGGCAGCGCATGTCATGCCTCTTACGCTGAAATCAATCAGTTTTGCCTTCACTCTAAAACTTTACTTTTGGCGCTTCTTTTTCGGCAGCCGGAATTTCATAATACGCAGCCTCTCCTACGCCTGCTATGCCGGCAAATATCCTGCCGAAGACAGTCCTTCTGTATGTATTGAGAATCTGAACGCTTTCGTTGTAGCGCTTCCTTTCTACCGAGATCCTGTTCTCGGTTCCTTCAAGGCTGTCCTGAAGTTTCAAGAAGTTTTCATTCGCCTTCAATTGCGGATATGTCTCTCTTAAGACAAGCAACCTCGAAAGAACGCCTTCAAGCGCGTTGGACGCCTGAATCTTGTCTTTAGTGGTTTTGGCCTGAAAATACTGGGTCCTTGCCTGAGCTATATTCTCGAATATCTCCTTCTCATGCTTCGCGTAGCCTTTTACAGTTTCTACAAGATTCGGAATAAGGTCGTAACGCCTCTTCAACTGATTCTCTACCTGCGCCCACTGCGCCTTCACCTGCTCATCCATCGAGATTACCCTGTTATACTGGCCTATTCCCCATCCGATAAAGATAAAACCGATTACTGCGATAACTCCCACAATTCCCAATGCGATCTTCACTCCGTTGCTCATAAAAACCTCCGTTTATTTCAATAAATGTTTTAAGCAACTACTAACTCTACCGGCATAGGTCTGTCAATTCCTACTGTTTTGCTGACATACAGCTTTTCAATCCCGATAGTCTTTCCATTCTTATATTTATATTTGATAATTCCTTCTCCCGATTCTTCTCACATGAATTCATCTTCGGGATTGCCAAACCATATGTCAAGCGTATCCGACTCCTTATGATAGTAAATGACTACCTTGT
>JACREW010000237.1 GCA_016212685.1 Nitrospirota bacterium | reverse complement strand
TTGATGAGGATACTTGTATGGTTGATCTTGTTAAATACTTTCTTTCCTTCTGTCAGGCAGAATCGTGCGGCAAGTGCCCTCCGTGCAGGATCGGCACATACCAGATGCTCCAGATACTCGAGAAGATTACAACGGGCAACGGAAAACCGGGAGATATAGAAAGGCTTGTGAAGATAGGTAAGATGGTGCAAAAGGGCTCTCTCTGCGGTCTCGGCCAGAGCGCCCCGAATCCGGTGCTCTCCGCCATTAAGTACTTCCGTGAGGAATTCGAGGAGCATGTGTATGACAAATACTGCAGGGCAAAGGTATGCAGCGGACTTGGAGCCTTTGTTATAGACCAGACCGAATGTTTCAGGTGCGGCCTCTGTAAAGAGGCATGCGCCTTTGACGCTGTCAAGGAGACAAAGGATCAATATTTTATAGACCGTCAGTACTGCACGAGTTGTAAGGCATGTTACTATGCATGTCCGATCGGCGCGGTTAAGGTGAGGAAACCGAGACACTTGAAGCTTGAGGAAGAGTTCAAGATACCTTCCGAGAGCATAGAAATTATCGAAGGGAGGGCAAAGATGACGTTGAGAGATATTCTTGAAACAAAACCCATAGAGATATTCTGCGTTAATAAGAACCAGAGGGTTAAGGACGCGATAAAACTTATGAACGACAGGAATATCAGCGCCGTTATGGTGGTTGACGACAGCAATAAACTGGTGGGCATGTTCACAGAGAGAGACGTGGTGCGCTTGTTCGCCAAAAACGTTTCTTTCGATACCGAGATAGTGGGTAGTGTAATGAGTAAAGATATGATAACCTTCGATCCTTCCACAGAGATAAGCGCGGCAATATCGGTTGTCGCCAACAAAAAGATGAGGCACCTGCCTGTCGTGGACGGCGATAAGATAATCGGAATGGTCACCTACAGGGATATCGTTTCTTACGTGCTTCCCGAAGTGATATACATGGCCGAAGATATGTATTAGAGGTAACTTATGACAGAGGTAAAGGAATTAAAGGTTGAGGATATAAAAAAATCGGCAGAGGGAAAAGGCTGCCCCGTGCAAAAGGCCCTTTACTATGTTACCGAGTTCCTCGCGGGGCCGATGTGCGGCAGGTGTTTCCCTTGCGCATTGGGAACGTACGAAGCAAAGATAAGGCTCCGGAACATTGTAGAAGGCAGGGGAACAGAGGCGGATTTATCGGCAGTGAAAAGGATTGCCGAAGAGATGGTTGAAGGATCCCTCTGCAAGAAGGGAAAAGACACTGCCAGGTTTATTCTCGAATGGATGGGCGCCGATGTTTATCGGGATCACATCGAGGGCAGATGCCCTTCGAGGGAGTGCGCCGCATTCATCGAATACAGGATTATCCCCGAAAAATGTATTATGTGCGGCCTTTGCAAGGATGCCTGCAAGTACGGCGCTATCCTCGGCGAAACGAAAAAGCCTTACCAGAGCGGCTTTTTGCCCTTTGAGATAAGGCAGAAGAGATGCGTAAAATGCGGCGACTGCATAAACGTATGCCCTACAGAGGCGATTATAATAGTTGATATTAAAAGCAAAGAACCTGTCGGCGTGTAAATAAAAAATGTTTTTGGGTTTATAGAGTTTATGGAGTTTTTTGAGTTAACACAATAAACTCAATGAACACGACAAACTCAATGAACTAATAAATGGAGGATATATGGCAAACATGGTAAAGCTTAAAATAGACGGCAAGGAGATAAAGGCCCATGAGGGCACGAACCTGATCGATGCTGCGGAGGTAGGCAGCATTCATATACCCAATCTATGCTATCTCAAAGGTTTAAAGGGTATCGGCGCATGCAGGCTCTGTCTCGTGGAAATAGAGGGCATGAAGTCGCCCATGATAGCCTGCACTACAAAGGTCAAAGAGGGCATGGTAGTGAATACAAAGACCGAAAAAGTGCAGGAGGTCAGAAAATTCGTTATAGACCTTATCCTTTCCATGCATCCCCTTGATTGTATGACCTGCACAAAGGCGGGCGTTTGCAACCTCCAGCAGTATGCCTACGATTTTGAGTTGAAGGAATCGTCTTTTACGAGAAAAAAATTCGGTTTTGCGATAGACGAAGCAAACCCGTTTATCAAGCGCGATCCGGACTACTGCGTGCTGTGCGGCAGGTGCGTGAGGGTATGCAAGGAGCAGGGGACTAATGTGCTCGAGTTCATGGGAAGAGGTGTCGGCTCAAAGGTCGCTACGGCGACCGACAAACCCCTGCAGGAATCCGGATGCACATTCTGCGGAAGCTGCGTGGATGCCTGTCCTGTTAATGCGCTTCTTGAGGCCAATAGGTGGAGAAAGGGCCGGGAGTGGGAATACGACAAGGTAAGCTCCGTATGTCTCCTCTGCGGAAACGGCTGCGACATAACCGTCAGCACAAAGGACGGACATGTCATGAAGATAAACGCAGGAGCGGCAGAGGGTTCGTCTGAAAAATACATCTGCGCCTACGGAAGGTTCGGCTTTGACTGCATTGAGGCGGACAGCCGCGTTACAGCGCCCATGAAGCGCGTGAATGGAGAACTTAAAGAGACAACATGGAAGGATGCCGTAGAGACGGTAGCTGATGCGTTAAAGAAGGCAGGCAGTAATGCCGGCTTTATATCTACGGCAGGAATCCTTAACGAAGACGCGCTTACCTTAAAGAAATTCGCGTCCGATGTCGTAAAAACAAAGAACGCGGATACCACGGCGAGCCTTTATGGAAGCGTGGATACATTGATCTCCGGAGGCGCAAAGCTTGATTCGGCAGACTTATTCGTACTCGTTGATTTAAATCCGAGCCAGTGGGAAAGGGTGTTGCCCGCAATCGATGCGGTCATAAGGAGAAGGGTAAATGCGGGCGCAAAGCTGATCGTTATAAATTCATCGGAGCCTAAGATTTCATCGGTTGCAACCGTAAATATTAATCCCCCCATCCCCCCTTTAGAAAAGGGGGGCAAGGGGGGATTTGAGGCCTCTGCGCTTATGTCCCTAACAAAGGCATTGATGGATAAAGGGCTTTCCGGAGATGAAAAATTGGCATCGGCAGTTGAAAACGCATCAGTCTCAGAGGCTGTTGAAAAGGCCGCATCTTTGATAATGGATGCGAAGAATCCCGTGATACTTTCATCCCCCGCAATGTATCCCGCATCGGCCAACATTGCGCTTTTAAAGGGAACGGCAGTATCGGTTCCGGTCGAGAGCAATGCAAAAGGCGTTGTGATGATGGGACTTACAACAGAAGGAAAATCTTATAAAGAGATGGTTTCCGGAGGGCTTGAGATCCTTTATGCAGTGGGCGAGGTTCCTTTAAACAATAAGCCGGATGCCGGTTTTCTCGTTGTTCAGAACTCTCACCTCACAGAGCTTGCAAAGCAGGCTGACGTTGTCCTTCCGTCTGCCGCATTCCTCGAAGCGGATGGAACAATGGTCGATTACCTCGGAAGGCTGAAGTATGTCGCTAAAGTGGTTGAGCCTGCAGGCGATGCGAAATCACATAGAGAGATATTCGCAGATATTGCGAAGGCCATGGGCGCGGACATGAAAGAGGCAAAAGAGAGCGAGACCAAAAAGTTAGCCAAAGTCAAAGTAAAGGCAGTATTCAGCCCGTTCGAACGCAAAGAGGGCCTCGATGTTAAAGTCGATGAGATGATAGAGTCCGTCAACGCCTCGGTCATCAACGGCTCAAGGCTTTTGTGGCTTAAAGAAGCGGCAGTTTGCGCGTAAAAAATAAATTTTAATAGACAGGACAAGGAGCCCTGCTTCCGAGGAAGCAGGGCTCCTTGTTTTTGTTGATTAGTAAATGGCTTTTACCATATACTTAAACTTAAATATGGATGATTCAGCAAAAGAAATAGCAAAAACGACTGCTAAAGCTTTAGAAGTTGCGGAGAAGGTTGGCGGTTTTGTTGCAACTATTTTAGGAGAGGCATGTAAAGAATTAGGAGCATCAATCCATGATTGGGCAAAATTTTATAGATATAGAAACTTACTAAAAATTCAACATAAAATTATACAAATACAAAGAGAGAAAAATATTGAAGGCAAAAGCATACCCATTCAGCTATCTATAGGCATACCTTTGATTGAAGCTGCTTCAGTTGTGGAAGATGATTTTCTTCAACAAAAATGGGCAGCCTTGATTGTAAATGCAACTGACACAAATAAAGAAGAAGTTGTTAGAAAGTCTTTTGTAGATATTCTTTCTTCGATGGATTCGACTGACGCATTAGTATTAGACTGGTTGAGTTCACAAGGATGGAATAATACATTAGGAAATATTACTACGAATGAGATAGCAGAAAAAATAAACATTGATGAAACAGAAGCAAGAATTTCCATGTCTAATCTAAATAGATTGGGATTGATCGACTTTGGAGTCCCCACAACAGTAGGAACTATTGATATTAGTCTGTCAAGCCAAGAGACGCGAGTGAGGTTAAGTTATTTAGGATGGAATCTTGTAGATGCTTGTAAGGTATAGCCGTAATGGCGCTGTTACTTAGAAAGAGGATATAGCTTTATGAATGAGGAAATATTCAAGACAATTTTGGGAAGTGTTTTTGAACAGGAACGGATGTCCCTTGATGGTATTAAAAACAAACTGAATGAGCTTGCTGATGTAAGAATTGCCGTTTTTGCAATAATATCTAAATCTATAGAATACCCCAAGTCGGAAAGCAATGTGGTCGGTATATTTTATGGTAAAGGGAAAGGGATTTTTAAAAAGATAGAACAGCTTGAAACTGAGATGTTGTGTTGTAAAGAAGTAGATTTTATTTCTATTCAAGAGCCACCAGTGTATTTTGAGAATATGATTTTGATGTTCAAGAACATATATGGTAGTGAGCCTTTGTTTAATAAATCTCTCATGGAACTTAATTTTTGGTATTTCCATAGATATATTCCTTATGACATAAACCCTGTTAGATTGATTGAAAATTTGCCAGTCTTTCTTAAAAACTTTTTTAAATGGTCTAAGAGTTTGAAGTTTCTCAGTTATTTATTTTTGCTAATTGTTGCAATTTCCTTAAGTATTATTATAAAGAGTGCCGCTGATTTTGGGATTCCTGTTTATACAGTAGTTTTTGAAGAGTTTTCTACTTGGAAAGCAGTGGGGTATGTGTTTTTGATTTTTTCTTATATAGTATATTCATTCGTTGAGTTTTTTAGGATTATAGGCATACCTGTTACCCAGAGTATAATTATGAAGATAGGTTTTATGGTATGGGTAATAACATTAGTAGCTATCATTTTTATGATGATAAAAGCAAGAGAAAGAATAAAAAATAATCTGTATAATGCTCTTAGCTGGATGTTCTGTTCTATTCATTCGATATCTATTGTTATGATTATTACGCCTCTTATTGTCATGCTACTTCTCCCTGTAATATTGGTGATTTTTTTATTAAGCGAAGATGCTTTGAAAAGTCACACCTTTATGGTTTTTATAAGAAATCAATTGCTTCCTAAACCTGTTATAGTTATGGAAAATAATAAGGAGCAGTCTCTCTCTTTATTGGTTTATAAAACTAAAGAAAAGTACTATTTATATAAAGTTGATGAAGTGGTAGCACCTTCTGACAAAAAATCTGATAAAAACGAGTATTGCAAAAAATATATCGAGCCAAAAAGGCAAAAAGAAAGGTCTACATATGAAAAGGTTATTTTTTCGTTAGGGAAGAAGATGGATTTTTTAAAGGAATTCCCTGTAAAGGGCAATGAAATTTTTAACTTTATATCGATATCCGAATTTGAGAAAAAACTGTGCGGTGATGGATAATAGATTTAGGAGGTGGTGGAGATGTCGAAGATAATTATAGAATACGAAGAAGCCGGAGAGTTGAAGACACTGGTAAAGGGTGCGCTTGAAAATGAGAAGAAGATGATCAATGTCGGAATCAGGAAAACCATCGATAATATCAAGGAATTCGAAGACAAGTACAAGATGGATAGCGCATCATTTTATCAAAAATATTCGAATGGCGAATTAGGGGATGCTATCGGATATATCCGATGGGCCGGCGAAATCGAAACATTAAAAAGACTCCAGCAGAATTTCAAAGAACTCTCAGAGGCCGAAGTTTGCTGATTGAAGAATATTTCACAGATATTGAAGGCAATATTGCCTCCTGTCCTTTCGTTCATAGCCACAGTATTGTCAAAGATAAGCGTTCGCTATACATTGGTCTTATAGAAGGGGTTGTAAGGTTTATGGATAATTCCACCCTGCATTTCATGGAGTTTGTGGATGTGAGCAAAGGCGTTGAAAAATTCAAATATTCCTATCACTATGAGGATGCACATAGCGGAATGATTTTTAGATACGATATGGCGCCTCATTTTAAAGACATTAAAACTTATCCTCATCATAAGCATGAAAAGGATAGAGTGATAGAATCTACAGAGCCGACTTTAATGAGCATATTGAACGAGATTGAGAAAATATTTGTGGTTTGATATTTTTCAAAAAATATTTGTGCTGCTTTAGGTTTTTACAGTAAATGAGTTACAATGAATTATGCCTAAGATTTTAGAGAAGATACTGATACGTCATCCTGACGTTTTTTATTATAAGGTTGACGCTCCATTGATTTCCAAAAAAGCGAAACCCGGACAATTCGTTATTATCCGCATCCATGAAAAGAGCGAGAGAATACCGCTTTCGCTTGCAGATATAAATCCGGAAGAAGGCACTATCAGCCTTATTGTTATGTCTGTCGGCAAAACAACCACGGAGATGTCCACGCTGAATGCGGGGGATGAAATCCGCGACCTCTGCGGCCCGCTCGGTCAGCCTACGCATATCGAAAAATACGGCAGGGTAATACTCGTAGGAGGCGGTTTTGGAGCCGCGCCCCTTTATCCCATCGCGAGAGAATTAAAGGCCACAGGCAACGAGGTTATAGTTATAATGGGCGCACGGAGCAGTGATTTATTGATTTACGAGAAGGAGATGCGGTCGTTAAGCGATAAGGTTTTAATCACGACGGATGACGGCAGCAAAGGCGTAAAGGGCGTGGTGACGGTCGCGCTCAAGCGGGAACTTGAACAAAACGCCGTAGATATGGTTATGGCCGTAGGCCCCGCGGTTATGATGAAATTCGTCTGTGAAACCACGAAACCTTTCGGCGTGAAGACAACCGTAAGCCTGAACTCCATAATGATAGACGGCACGGGCATGTGCGGCGGCTGCCGGGTGTCCATCGGAGGCAAAACCAGATTCGCCTGCATCGACGGGCCTGAGTTCAACGGGCATGAGGTGGATTGGGATATCCTCATAAACCGTCAGAAGACGTATCTCAATGAAGAGAAGGAATCTTTCGAGGCGTGGAAGAAGTGCCATGCCTTTGCGGTCTGTGAGTAATGACAGAAAAAAGCGCTAAAAAGATTATTCTAAATAAAACCCCGATCCCCGATCAGGAGCCGGCAAAGAGGCGTTCGAATTTTCTGGAGGTAGCCCTCGGTTACACGCCTGAAATGGCCATGAAAGAGGCAGCGCGGTGTTTACAGTGCAAGAAGCCTTTATGTGTTGCAGGATGTCCTGTAAATGTCCCGATACCGCAGTTTATTAATTCAATAAAAACAGGGGACTTTAAAAATGCCATAACAATTATTAAGACGGCAAGTTTTCTGCCTGCCGTGTGCGGGCGCGTTTGTCCGCAGGAAGACCAGTGCGAGAAGTATTGTACACTCGGCAAAAAGGGCGAACCCGTAGCCATCGGCCGTCTTGAGCGGTTTGCCGCAGATTATGCGATGCAGACCTCGGAGAACGGCAGGCCGGAAATGATAGAGCCTACCGGTAAAAAAGTAGCTATTGTCGGAAGCGGGCCGTCGGGATTGACCTGCGCCTTTGATCTGGCACGATTAGGGCATTCGGTGACAATATTCGAGGCCCTTCATGAGGCAGGCGGGGTTTTGATATACGGGATACCTGAATTCAGGCTTCCCAAAAAGGTAGTGGCGCACGAGATAGAGCTTTTAAAGGATATGGGCGTTAAAATTATTACCAATGCGGTCATCGGCAAACTCATCACTATAGATGAAATAATGGAGCAATTCGATGCCTGCTTTATCGGCACAGGCGCCGGTTTTCCGAAATTCATGGGCGTCGAAGGCGAGAATTTAAACGGTGTTTATTCCGCCAATGAGTTTCTGACC
Source organism: Nitrospirota bacterium (assembly GCA_016212685.1). Lineage (GTDB taxonomy): Bacteria > Nitrospirota > Thermodesulfovibrionia > Thermodesulfovibrionales > Dissulfurispiraceae > GWB2-47-37. Next base: position 2,592 of record JACREW010000237.1, on the reverse strand, counting down.
CGTGTGAATTTAATGAGGGCTTACGAATTCCCCGAATATGATACGCCGATTAAGAAAGGGCAGAGGGTTGCGGTTATCGGCGGCGGCAACGTGGCTATGGATTCGGTAAGAACCGCACTCCGCCTTGGAGCAAAGGAAGCTACAATAATTTACAGACGGTCAGAAAAGGAAATGCCCGCAAGAAGGGAAGAAATACATCATGCCAAGGAAGAGGGAATACGCTTCGAACTTTTAACGAACCCGGTGAAAATAATCGGCGAAAACGGCTGGGTAAAGGCTATAGAATGCGTGAGGATGGATCTCTGCGAGCCTGACGAATCAGGGCGCAGCAGCCCGGTCTGTAAGGCAGGCTCAGAATTTCAAATACCCGTCGATGTAGTGATTGTCGCGATAGGCACAGGCCCTAACCCTCTCGTTCCGCGAAGCACGCTTAAGCTTGCCTTGAACGCCTGCGGCTATATCACGGCAGATGAAGGGACAGGGAGGACGAGCAGAGAAGGGGTTTTTGCGGGGGGCGACATTGTAACCGGCGCTGCTACGGTCATTTTGGCGATGGGCGCGGGAAGAAAGGCGGCAGCGGCCATTCACGAATATCTGACGTGTAAGAATTGACACGGCTTGATATTGGAAATATAGAGGCATGGGCGGATAGAAGGCTTTACCTCGCCACATTATTGAGGATGACTGTTATCGCATATACAATAAAAATCTCTACGTTGAACATACTGGATGGTTCTAAAAAATGCGAATTGTAAAGACTTTTAGACGTCTATGCCTCTATATAAATACCTTGTATCTCTTTCGCTTCGGTATCTCGTTTCTATCAATGCAATTTGTTAATAGTTTGAGTTAAAATAATATCTCTATAAGATTCAGAGAGGGGAAATATATGCTCAAAAACAATAAGCTTAATTTAGGCCTTCCGAAAGGCAGCCTTCAGGAATCGACATTAAGGCTCTTTAAAAAGGCGGGTTATCACATAAGCGTGTCATCGCGTTCATATTATCCCGTATTCGACGACAGGGAAATAGAATCCATGCTTATCAGGGCGCAGGAGATGGCGCGGTATGTCGAAGACGGCCACCTCGACTGCGGTCTTACCGGCAAGGACTGGATACTCGAGCAGAACGCGGATGTTGTCGAAGTGGCTGAGCTTATCTACGGAAAGGGAGGATTCAGCCCGGTAAAATGGGTCATTGCCGTGCCTATGGATTCTAAGATAAAGACTGTCAAAGACCTCAACGGCAAGCGCATTGCCACCGAACTCGTAGGTTTTACAAAGAGGTATCTTAAATCGAAAGGGGTAAAGGCGGAAGTCGATTTCTCATGGGGCGCTACGGAAGTTAAACCGCCGTATCTTGCCGATGCCATAGTCGAGCTTACCGAGACAGGTACGTCGCTAAGGGCTAATAATCTGAGGATCGTCGAGACCATCATCGAATCCACCACACGCTTTATCGCCAACAAAAAGGCATGGCAGGATAAATGGAAGAGGCGAAAGATGGAAAATATCGCCATGCTTTTAAGGGGCGCCCTCGCCGCGGAGGAAAAGGTAGGTCTTAAAATGAATGTGCCGGACAAATCGTTTAAAAGGGTGTTGAGCCTGCTTTCCGCAATGCATTCGCCGACTGTCTCGTCACTTTCGGATAAAGGTTGGTATGCCATAGATGTGATTACGGACGAAAAAAAGGTAAGGGATTTGATCCCTAAGCTCAAGAGCGCCGGGGCATCGGGCATTGTCGAATATCCGCTGAATAAGGTTATACCGTAAATGACCGATATGCCGCAGAGCGCAGATACCGCGAACATATACAGCATCAAGGTTCCCGTATTCGAGGGGCCGCTCGATCTTTTATTGCATCTCATAAAAGAAAACGAGATAGATATTTACGACATCCCCATTTCTATCATAACCCACCAGTATCTCGAATACATCGAAATCATGAAGGAGCTTAATCTTGAGATCGCCTCGGAATTCATTGTCATGGCGGCAACGCTTATATACATAAAATCAAGGATGCTTCTGCCTCCCGATGAGACAATAGAAATGGAAGAGCAGGAAGACCCGAGGGCTGGGCTTGTTCAAAGGCTTTTGGAATATCAGGCGTATAAAGAGGCTTCAGGCACGTTAAGGGAAAAAGAAGAATTATGGAGCAACGTGTTCGCAAGGCCGCCTCTCGATAAAGAGGAAATTACAATAGAACCGGAGCTTTATCTTTTTGACGTAAACATCTTCGATCTCATGGGCGCGTTGAAAAAAATTATCGGCAAAGTCCCTGCTGAGGCGCTGAAGATTACGAGGGAGACGCTGACGGTAAAGGATAAGATAGCGATGATTATCGAGAAGATGGAAAACGAGCATACCATGAGGTTCGATAATTTATTTGCGGAAGATAATACGCGGATTCAGATAATAGTTACTTTTCTCGCCCTCCTTGAGATCTTGAGGCTCGGCCTCGTAAGGGCGTATCAGGACAAAGAATTCGCCGCCATATGGATTATGAGGCATAAAGAGGAAGCTTAATTAATCCGTCTCTTGTAAAACAAGCTTGTCTGTTTTTTTCATGTACTTCAAGACAACCCATACAATAC